>JAIOSR010000512.1 GCA_021107495.1 Desulfobacterales bacterium
AACTCACCAACGATATACAGCTTTTTCTCCTTCATCCCGCTCGTTTATCCCGGGATCGGATTGGGTTCAATTTCTGACCTGCCGGAAATGCGGACAGGGGTCAATGCGGTATGATTGATTTTACCTAAACATTGCCTGATCTGCAGATCAGCGGATCGATAATAATGAATGACCTACGGGGTCATCATAAAAAAACCCCGCCCATAGGCGGGGTATCAAATACAGCTCTTGCCCGTGATATGCGTCTATACTGCACCCTTCTCTAATCCAGATCGAGGGGGTTTTTGCCGAACTCCCGAATGGCCTCTACCATGGCAACATAATGCTCCGGTTTTACACCCGAATGAATGGAGTTACTCGACATAACGAACTGTCAGGCAAATAATGCCGGAAATGGCGTTGAATAGTAATGTTCAGGATTTAAAGGTACCATGCGAATTATTTACACTAATTGCGTTTATCTCAAATTGACCGATATTCCTCAAACCATGTCTACAAAAGATTTAATAATCTCTTTTTGGACTTGACTTGACTTGAACTTCACACCAATCCCCTGTTCATCAATCCGAACTATCTCCCCATGGATTTTGACCTTTTTTTCATATTCGGGAAGAAGAAAAGTCATTGAAAGTACCTCTCCAACTGAAAAGGGGATGCTTGTTTCGATAAACACCCCTTCCATACTAATATCTTTTATAAAATCTCTGTATGACCCGGACTCAGTCGAGTAATCTAAAGTTGTAAAGAAGGGTTTTCTTTCATGTTTCCGTGTCTTTTTAAACAGCCTTTCTTCCAACTCGCCCAAAAGGGCTTGTTGCTCTTCTTTGGAAAGCTTTTTAATCAACTCATGCAATCGAGCTACAACACTCGATTCGTCCGCTTTATTTTCGATATCGGCCATGACTTCACCTCCGCAAACAAAAAGTCTCAAAAGGAACATGGAAATCCCTTGGAGGCTGTGTAATCAATACCCTTTGGTAAACTCTTCTCATAGTCCTATCCGGAAGGTTAAGGTTATGCTGTTTATTTATTTACGGGTTAGTGGATATAAATGATATTCAATCTGTATTTTAGCTAATATATAAGCATTGTCAAGCAAGCAAAGATCCTTCACAGGGTTATTTCCTAAACCCAACGAACCGGATTTTATGGTCCCTCTTTATTTACCTGCGATGTCGGCGTAAAAGTCCTGAATGATTTTCATATCCGCTTCAATATTTCCGGTCGGGTGAACGACCGGCCCGATACCCCCGACCCTGAGTCGGTAATCCAGATACCCCAGCACGATGGGGACATTCGCCCCCCTGGCGATATGGTAAAAGCCGGTTTTCCAGTAAATGACTTTGCTGCGGGTTCCGGAAGGGGGAACCACCAGGACCATTCTTGGATATGCACGAAAGGCCTGTATCGACCTTGCCACAACATTGGTTGATTTGGAGCGATCCACGGGAATGGCTCCCAACCAACTGAGAAAAGGACCCAACGGCCAACGGAACCACACGTCCTTCATCATGATGAAGGGTTTGATTCCAAGAATAAACGCCAGGCAGATGGTGTAAAGAAAATCCCAATTGGAGTTGTGCGGTGCCGCTATGATGACGTATTTGGGGATGTCCGGTCTTTGCCCCGCCGGTTTCCAGCCCGTAAATCGAAAAATGATAAGGGCCAGCCAACGCATCACGGTCTTTCCCATGGTTGTGTCGTGAACGGTCTTATGATGCATAATGGAACCCTAACGCTGCAAAAAGATATTAACCCTATCGAAGATCCCGCCGGGCCGGGAACCTCTGGACCCGGAACCTTTGAACGCTTATCTTTGCCTTTTCCGGACGCGGTTTCCAATTTCCCCGCACACAATGAGAAAAGCCCCCAAAAACATTGAGAGACGCCCCAAATAGTCCCCATGCCGGGAAAAAAAGGTCCGGCCTTGATGAAGATGGATCCGGCCTTTGAGTGTGGCCTTTTTCCACCAGGGCGTGCGGGCAATCACCATCCCTTTTGCATCGATAAGGGCTGAAATCCCGGTATTGGCCACCCGTACCAGATCCCGGCGGCATTCGATGGCACGAACGGGGCTGAAATTGTAGTGGTGGCGATAGCCGGGCGTATTTTTCCACCATCCGTCGTTGGTGATCATGCATATAAACCCCTTTGCTTCAGGCAGTCTCCGGGCACAGTAGGAACCAAAAGCCGACTCAAAACAGACGATGGGCAGGATGCCGACGGAAGTATCGGGGGATACAAATGCCTGGCGCTGTTGACGAAGGCTGTAGGTGCCGTTATATCCGCCAAGTTCCAGGGAGTATTTTCCAAGGAAGCCCAGATATTGCACAAAAGGCATGCGCTCGAACAGGGGGACCAACTTGGTCTTGTGATAGAATTGGGGCGCTGATCCGGGTGAAATAAAGAGGGCGGTATTGAAGGCCTCGTAAAAAAAGTCTTCTTCCTGGTTGAAACGGCTCCCGGGAGGGACATCCTCCCCAACTTTTTGATAGCTGTGGACCCCCACCAGACAGTTGAGTTTAGCATATTTTGCCTGAAAATCCAACAACTGACGATAGTAAGGTGATGCACAAGGACTTCTCTCGTCAATCTGCTGTACAATAAGGGTCTCCGGGCCGAACAGGTAGTTGGTTTCCTCGTCGCAAATGGAATCCGCTGTCCTGAAAAATTCTTCCAGTTGTTGGGCTTGCCTTTCCAACACGAATTTTTCCGTGTATGGATCCAGATTGGGTTGAATCAAGGCCACCTTAACGGTTTCTCCCTCCTCTCTGAAATTGTCAAACATCTGAAAGGAGACAAAAACAGGGATGAAAACCAGCAGAACGGTTACGACTCCCATAGGGACGATAGATCCCACGCCCCTTTTCCGACAGGTATCAGCCATTTTAAAGATCGCAAAATTGGTCAGAATAATCCAGAGAGTGCCCCCGCGAATGCCTGTATACTCAACCCATTGGATGAGTTTGGGTGCCGTGGCCAGGGCGTTGCCCAGATTGAGCCAGGGCCAGGCCAGGTCCCAGTACTCATGAAAATACTCATATCCCATCCAGATAATCAGAAAAGGAAATAACAGGGGGATGTTCAGACTTGTTCGAACGCGGCTTATGGACCAGAAAACAAGGGCCTGCACAAGGGAGTTGGCCAACATGATGAGGATGGCCCCCAACCACTGTGCTTGTATGATCCACCAGGTTCCCAGAATATTCCACAGCAGGAAACTGACAAAGGCATAATTGAACAGGGTGTAGTGGTTTGGGTGATCCCGGGTTTCCTGCTCCAGCAGTAAAAGGGGCACCCAGGCGATGAAAACAAGAAAGAACAAAGGCGAAACAGACCAGGGAAGGCCCAACAACAGACCACTGGCCAGGGATAAAAAAAGGTTTCTTCTGGTGTTCCGATCCATTCGGTTCCGGGTGATGGGGGTCTTCCTCATAATGAACTACCCCGCCGCAAGCGGC
>JAIOSR010000195.1 GCA_021107495.1 Desulfobacterales bacterium
CAGCCTGTCTTTCGTGTTTCTTTACTATTACATGCTCTCGTCCCCCTATATGAAGCTCAAGCAGGTGGATATGGAGGGTGTTGACAGGAAGATCAGGCAAGAACTCATACAAATCTGCGGTTTGAGTACTGACTTGAGCCTGCTGGAACTCAACCTGATTGAATTGAGACAAAAGATGGAGACCCACCCGTGGATAAGATCGGTAAAATTGATTCGACGATTTCCACACACCTTGATCGTACAGGCTGAAAAGGAGTCTCCTTCGGCCCTCGTGCTGCTGGAAAAAGTCTCTTACATGAACCACCGGGGAGAGGTTTTTACACAGGTGAAAGAGTGGCAGGATATGGATTTTCCAATTATCACCGGTGTTTCCGGCAAAGACCCGAATGCCCTTAAGGAAAAGCTGGAAATGGCATCACTTATCCTGAAAGTTTTGGAGCCGGAAAAAGGCCTTTGGTCATTGAACAAACTTTCGGAAATTCATGTAAACAGGGATGGACGTTTGTCCATCTACTTCAACCATATGAACGCAGAGATCAAATTAATGTCGCGCGACCTTCGCAGCAAAATGGACGGGCTGAAAAAGGTCGCAGAGCATTTGCGCAGCACGGGTAGAATTCATCAGGTAACAAGTATTAATCTGAATCACGTGGATGGGGCACTGGTCTCTTTTAAAAATGGCTGACAATAATGAGTTCAAATATAACTGCACAGGTTTAAGGTTACGGATTTTTCCTGAACCTGTTGTGGAACAAGGTTGCTGCATGGGAAATGGCTCTTATCTGAGTTGAATCCGAAAACCTTGAACTGTGAACCGTGAACCTGACAACCTGAGTAGTCACAAAGCTTTTAACCCGTAACCGGCAACACGCAACCCAACCCATAGATGGGGTAACGGAATGTCCGAAGAAATTATTGTAGGCCTGGATATTGGAACAACCAAAGTATGTGCCGTGGTAGGAGAGGCGCGTCCTGATGGCGTGGAAATTATCGGTATGGGAAGTCATCCCTCTGAAGGCCTTAGGAAAGGGGTGGTCATTAACATCGAACATACCGTGGATTCCATAAAAGAGGCACTGGAAGAAGCCGAGACCATGGCCGGGTGTGAGATCAGCGCTGTCTATGCCGGTATTGCCGGGGGTCATATCAAGGGGTTTAACAGCCACGGAGTGATCGCCCTCAAAGAAAAGGAAGTAACCAAGAAGGATATCGAACGCGTTATAGAAGCGGCCAGAGCAGTGGCTATCCCCATGGACCGTGAGGTTATCCATACCTTGGTCCAGGAGTTCATCGTGGATGACCAGGACGGGATCATGGATCCCCTGGGAATGTCCGGTGTGCGTTTGGAGACCAACATCCATATCGTAACCGGCGCGGTGACCTCTGCTCAGAATATTATCAAGTGCGCAAATCGTGCCGGTCTGGACGTGTGCGATATCATTTTGCAGTCTTTGGCATCCAGTGAGGCGGTTCTCTCAAAGGAAGAGCGTAATCTTGGAGCGGCCATCATTGATTTTGGCGGGGGAACGACCGATATGGCCGTGTTTTCCAAAGGGGCCATCAAGCATACTTCGGTTTTGCCCTTAGGCGGTGACAACTTGACTTACGATATAGCAGTGGGCCTCAGGACACCCAAATTGGAGGCGGAAAAGATCAAGATTAAATATGGATGCAGCCTTTCCTCGATGATAGGCAAAGACGAAACCGTCGAGGTCCCCGGGGTGGGGGGAAGAAAACCTAGGGTCTTATCCCGGCAGATCTTGGGGGAAATACTTGAACCCCGGGTAGAAGAGATATTCTCCCTGATTAGTGCCGAAATTCTGCGTTCCGGGCACGAAGATACTATCACCTCCGGAGTGGTGGTAACCGGGGGTTCAGCCGAACTGTTAGGCATTACCGAAATGGCGGAGCAGATTTTTAATGCGCCTGCCCGCGTAGGCTATCCCGAGGGGATCAGCGGTTTAGTGGAGGTGGTCAACAAACCCATGTATGCTACTGCAGTCGGCCTTGTACTTTATGGAGCAAAGACGAGCAAAAAGCACAAGAAGTTCAGGATAAGGGATGTCAACATCTTTAACCGTGTCATGAGCAGGATGAAAAGGTGGTTTAAGGATGTGATCTAAATCTTACAAAGTAACCGGGTTTAACGGGAATTTTATTTTTTGAGTCCTGCTCGTTGCGGGACACTAATAAAATCGCCAGGCGATTTTAAAAAAAGGAGGGACATCATGAAATTTGAATTTGTTGACGAAAAGAAAAGGTACGATGCCAGGATCAAGGTGGTTGGTGCGGGTGGCGCGGGTGGCAATGCCATCAACAACATGATTAAGTCAAGTTTAAAGGGTGTGGATTTTATCGCTGCAAATACAGATAGTCAGGACCTTGACCGATCAGAGTGCTCCTATAAAATCCAGCTTGGTCCGTCCGTTACCATGGGCCTCGGTTCGGGGGCGGATCCCGAGGTTGGTGAGAAATCCGCCGAAGAAAGTGTCAATGATATCAGGGAATGCATTGCAGGTTCCGATATGGTCTTTATAGCGGCAGGAATGGGTGGCGGAACAGGAACAGGCGCATCGCCCGTGATCGCGCGTGAGGCCAGGGAAAGTGGGGCCCTGACCGTAGCCGTGGTGACAAAGCCCTTTAATTTTGAAGGGGAAAAGAGGATGAAAAGGGCAATGGAGGGGATTGAAAAACTCAAGGCAGAGGTAGACAGTCGCATTATCATCCCCAATGAACGACTCAAGACCCTGGGCAGCAAGACAACCACTTTTAAAGACCTTATCATGAGGGCGGACGATGTCCTTCTCCAGGCCGTCAAAGGCATATCCGATCTGATCATAAGCAATGGCTTTATCAGTCTGGATTTTGCCGATGTCAAAAAGGTAATGGAGCAGATGGGGACGGCCATCATGGGCATGGGAAAGGCCAGTGGAGAAAACAGGGGATTGGAGGCGGCTCAGATGGCCATCAATAGCCCGCTTTTGGAAGATATTTCCATAAGCGGCGCCAAGGGTGTCCTTATGAACATAGCAGGCCCTACCGACATGACCATGGATGAAATCGACGCAGCCTCCAACTTTATTAAAGAGGAAGTAAATAAGGATGCTGAAATCATCTGGGGGGTAGTTCTTGATGATGCCATGGAGGACGAGATCCAGATAACTGTTATCGCGACCGGTATCAACGACAATGGCGGCGGTTTCCGGCGGCGGAGTGCCTACGTCGAGGAGTATCCGAATGTGGTAAATATAAGAGATGCAGACCCTGAAGATACTGAACAAGACTGGACTGTAAAGATGAATGGCGTATGTCTCGATACCCCCACTTTCCAGAGAAAAGGCGAGGGGCTTTCGGCAACTATGAATGATAACAGAGCAAAAGAAGGGAAGAAAGGCTTTTTCAGCAAATTTCGTGTAAAGGAAAATCTGGATTACCCCACCTTTCTCAGGGCAAAAGCAGATTGATGGGTCAAGGCATTTAGTATCCGTTCACGGGGTAAAGGTTTGAATCATAACCCTGAACTTGTGAACGAGTTTTGCATTTAGTCATCTGAACTTCTACGATTCACTTTGCTAATCGGGTTTAAAGACGTGTCCGGCGATATTATTTCCCTTTACAGGGCCAGGTTATCCAGGGAAAAGGGATTTATCAAAAAAGATTGGGGCGGCAGGCTCTCTGTTGCATTAGCATATCCCAATTTTTACCGCTTAGGCATGTCAAACTTAGGTTTTCAAATTGTTTACCATCTTCTCAACGGAAGATCCGATGTTGTTGCAGAGCGCGTATTCCTGCCCGAAGGCCAGGAAATGTCCCTCCACCTTCGGGCAGGAAAACCGCTCTTGTCATTGGAGTCGCAAGCCCCCCTTCAAAATTTCGACGTTGTGGCCTTTTCCCTTTCCTTTGAAAATGACTACCCCAATATCCTGAAAATCCTGGAACTGGCAAAGATTCCCCTTCTCTCCGAAAAAAGGTCTCCCCCCTGCCCCTTTGTCATGGCAGGCGGGGTCACTACCTTTTTAAATCCCGAACCTTTGGCCCGATTTTTGGACTTCTTTCTCTTGGGAGAGGCAGAGGCAAACATAAATGAATTTGTTGATTCCTTTTTGGAGTTTGCCGCCTTGCGCGATGACAACAAAACGTTTATGAAAAACCTGGCCGGAAATGTGCCGGGCCTTTATGTACCTTCTCTTTACCGGCCCGAATATCATCAGGATGGAACACTAAAATCATTTCTTCCGAAAGATGATCAGGTTCCGGAAAAGATAAAACCCGCATGTTCGGTCGGCGATCAATTTATTAGCGGCCATACTCCCCTGTCCACCATTATCACGCCCGATACGGAATTCGGCGACAAGGTCCTGATCGAACTGGGAAGGGGGTGTGGCCGGTCGTGCCGGTTTTGCGCCGCGGGCTATGTGTATCGGCCCCCGAGGATGCACCGGGAATCGGATATCATGGCTTCAATTGACAGTGCACTGGAAAACTGCGATCAGGTGGGGCTGCTGGCCGCCTCTGTATCCGATATTCCGGGAATAGAAAACATTACATCTCAAATCGTGAAGAGACGGCATGCCTTTTCGGTATCCTCTTTGCGGGCGGACAGCATCACCCAGGGACTTCTTGACAACATGAAGCAGGCCGGGCAAAGGACCCTTGCTATCGCGCCCGAAGCCGGTTCGGAAAGACTGAGAAGCGTCATTAATAAGCATCTGACAAGAGACCGGATCACGGAGACGGTTACACTGATCTCCGAGACTTCGGATTTTTCCATCAGGCTCTATTTTCTCATCGGGCTTCCCACTGAAACTCAAGCCGACGTGTCGGAAATTATTGATCTGGTCAAGGTTATCAAGCACAACATGGTCAAGGCTTCAGCAGCGCGGGGCAGAATCGGCCAGATAAGGCTGAGTGTAAACTGTTTTATTCCAAAGCCCTTCACCCCGTTCCAGTGGTTTCCGTTAGAACAACTGTCGTCCCTCAAAGACAAGCAGAAATTGCTGAAAAAATCATTGGCCAAAGAGGGTGGCATCAAGGTAAACACGGATCTCCCCAAATGGGCCTATGTCCAGGCATTGCTGTCCATGGGAGACAGGAGGGTAAGCTCTATCCTCCTGAGAGCCCATGAAACAGGCGGGGACTGGACAAAGGCCTTGCGTTTTTCCGATATAAACCCCGACTTTTATGTGTACCGCCCAAAGGGCCTTGACGAAATACTGCCGTGGGACTTTATTGATAACGGGATCACGAAGAAGCATTTGATCAGCGAATACAAACTGGCCCTCAAAGCAAAAGAATCCGACGTCTGCCACGTAGGAGAATGCTTTCGCTGCGGGGTATGCAGCAAGACTGCCGAACCATAAAATACTATCTCCCGGTTTTACTCTTTCAAATCAATATGTTGGCCTGGTCCCCCAAAAAAGACAAAAATTACTTTGGTACAATAACGTCGGCCACCTTGACAATTTGCCTGCAATTTTGTACCATTCGCGCATGGAATCAGCACGTGACAGAGCCATAGAAATTATTCGAAAAAACGGAGGACTTATTCGCACTTATGAAGCCCTTGCCCATGGAATTCATAGAAGGATCCTTTATGGGCTAAGGAATGAGGGTAAGATCATTACAATCTCCCGCGGGCTTTTCCAGCTTGCGGACCTGGATATTCCCGCCCAGGTGGATATTGTAGAGGTCTCTAAAAAAGCCCCAAAGAGTGTCATATGTCTAATTTCTGCGCTGAATTTCCACGAACTCACTACCCAGACGCCTCACTATGTCTGGCTTGCGGTAGATCGAAAAGCCCGCAAACCAAAGATTAACTACCCACCTGTCCGCGTCTTTTTTTTCAGTGGAGATGCGTTTAACCGGGGGATTGAAACCCATCGGATTATGGAGCAGGACATTCGAGTTTATAATGCGCCCAAAACCGTTGTTGACTGCTTTAGATGGCGTGAAGCCGTCGGCCTCGACGTGGCGATTGAATCAGCCAGAGAATATCTTAAGCGCAAGGATTCCAGTCCATCCAGTCTGATGGAATATGCCAAAGTGTGTAGAGTGGAAAAAATTATTCGCCCCTATCTGCAGGCAATGACAATATGAATCGCCATAAGATAAAAGATGTAGTGGCCTCTGTTCGCAGTCGCTTGCTGAACTTGGCACGTCGAACGGGCAAGCCTTTTGAGGAAATTTTGGTCTTATATGCCTTAGAAAGATTTCTTTTTCGCCTTTCACAATCGGTTCATAAAAATGAATTTATTCTCAAAGGAGGATTGCTTCTGGTTGGTATGGGGTTTCCTCAGGCCAGGCCGACAAAGGATATCGATTTCTTACGGCTAATTCCCGGCAGTATCAATGTTGTTTCTCAGGCTATTCAAAAAATCGGAAATATAGGTGTCAATGATGGGCTTGTTTATAGTTTTTCTCAAATGAGCGATGAAACGATGTCTCCCGATTCCGAGTATCCCGGAGTTCGTTTCAAGTTTGCCTGTCACCTTGGACGTGCCCGCATTCCAATGCAAATAGATATTGGATTTGGGGATCAAGTGGTTCCATCCCCAAGAGAGATAGAATTCCCTACATTGCTGGATATGGAGCCGCCCGTGATTTTCGGTTATTCATTGGAGACGGTTATTGCTGAAAAATTTGAGGCTGCTTTGGACTTGGCAGATTTAAACAGCCGCATGAAGGATTTTTATGACATCTGGGCTCTGAGGCAAAAATTTTCATTTGATGGCCAACTACTTCAAGAAGCGATTATTGCAACATGCAATAGGCGAAAAACAGCAATTCAATCCGATGCGAATATTTTTTCAACTAAATTTATAGAAAGATCTGACAAAAACACCCAGTGGGCAGCATTTACTAAAAAAGGAATGACAAAAGACGCACCAGGAGACTTCGCTAAGGTAATGACCGATATCCGTATATTTCTTTTGCCCGTTGCCCAAGCAAGTGAAAATGATGAGGCATTTCAAGGCACATGGTCTGAAGGTGGGCCATGGAATAGATAGCCGCTAACATTTGCCCTTTCCTTAATCATATTTGCATTCATTTTCACGTCAAAATCGCCACCCTAATCCATAAATACAAGCCATATTCATGACCTTTGATTGTAATATCAAATGATTACCTTGGTCCCCACTCTCATGTCTGCGTTTTTGGTATCAAAATTAGAGGGTTAAGCCCTTAAAAGAATACAATTTTCCGGTTTTCCTTCCACAAATCAATGGTTTTGCCTGGCCCGATAAAAAGTAAGTATTGCTATGGTTACGGGCTTTTCATTTTGAAGTTTGCTTTTTCCATCTTTTTTGTGCCCTTTTCTCAAAAAGAAAAAGGGTGGCAGGCGCTCATCGTCAATCGATTCAACCGGATAGTAGGCCCCGGGCCATTTCTCTTCCATATGTCTCTACGCTTGAGCTCACCGCGCCGCTACTTTTTGCGGCTCCGAATCCAGCGGCTTGTTAGAGGTATTCAAATTCGATCCGGGTAACCGGTTAGAGTACCCCGTATTTTGGTTTCATTTCATCAATAAAAAACTTGATAAACTCTTGACGACTCATATTCGGGAAGCCTTCTTTTACGACATCATCGTCAGTTATTTGATTGAGCCGTTCTCTCCTGGCAGCCACTACGCGGATTAGACCAAGACGCTCTATTTTTTCACCGGGTTTAATCCCCATACATTTTTTGCAACCCATTAAAACGTCACCGGGTTTTAAAAACTTCCAACCAGTTCGGCGGGTGACTGTTTTTGTGCGATTGATAAATTGATCAGTCGTAAGTGCAAAACTTATATTTCTTGGCAATGTCTGAATACCTTTAACGTGGTGCTGACCCTGCTGGGGTTGAGCGTCAGCGAAACCCCAGTCGGCGTCCAGCACATGGTTAGGGGCTTTAATGCATACACGCGCCCCCACATGCTATTTCATTTTTTTCTGGTCGAGACTTTGAAGAAGCTCAATCAGTAAAACCATTGCCCGCCGCAAGGTTGCCATCCATTCCTCCCTTGGAACATCTTTCTGCTTAGAACTTGACAATTCATTCGACAGATTTTCCCACCGATCTGCCATTGATTCAATTGCCCAGTCTGTGATTCCAGAATGTGCCGTTTGCCTCCCAATTGAGAGGATTTTGTCTCTATGGGACTTAGCAGGTTCCTGCTTAGGGCGCCGTCGTAGTATTGCAGCTACTGCGCTATTTATGCATTCCCTCATGGGAATGAGAGAGGTTGAAGCGGAGCTTCCTTGCGTTACTGGCCTCTCAAAAGCAGCACAGGCAGCCTCCAGTAAATCGGCCGGACTTTTTCTTCCGGGTGCTGAAGTTGATAGTCCGAATTCATGGAGGAGTTCCGATGCCTTTGATTTCTCGACCAGTCTGTCAATAACATGTCCAAGATTGATTGCTGCTGTTCGAGCTTCCGCTCTCCTGTCTGGTAAAGCAAACTGAACGAAATGATCTGGGTTAACAAAGTCCAACATGCAAGATGTGGCTGTACTAGCTGAAGATGAGGCTACATCAATATTTATCTGTTTCAAATCACGACTTATTCCGTCTAAATGTTGGTTTAAATAACTCCAAGATCTGATTTGTGGTTGCCAATTAATATTGGTGGATGAAACACAACTTACAGCACTCTCGCTTGCATCAGCGAGGTCGCTAACATACTGTCCGTATTCCCCTATTTTACTGGCTCGCTTAACTACAGAGCTGCTCTTACCACGGATTTCTTTGATAAGGTTAAGCAAGTCATCTTTTGGGTCTTTCATAATGATCTCCGAATGATTTTAGGACTATGATATGATTTGATCCCCCTAACGCGCTGCTCAGGGGTGGCGCGGTTTTTGCGCCATCCCTTGCAGCAGGGATGTTGTGCAATTTATTCTCACGTATTATCCCCATCATCCTTCAGTGGGGTAGAATGAAAAGTAATAGTGGCTCCTTCAGGTACGAAATCACCGGCTCTTGGAGCCAAAAGTTCAAATCTGTATTTTTTTCCTAAAATACTTACATCAGCAGTGGCCAATTCTGCAATAGAGCTACTGGACCCCTCCTCTTTATATCTCGCTAGCTTGAATGGGAACTCTTCATTATCAAAATAAAGTTCGGCTTCTAACCCTACTTTCCCAATTTGACGAACTTGCCCATCTTTGTCTTTGAGAAAAATTGGTTGATCGTACTTCCCATTAAATAATAATTTTGTTCGAATACGGCTTCCATCATACGGTATGTTTTGAAATGGTTTTTCTCCATAAATATTCACAATTTTATTTATCAGCTCTGGTAGTGAAAGCAGTGGATTGCCGTCTTTGTCTAAAATGATTTTAAGCGATTTATTCTTCTTTAATTCCTCAAGACTTTCTGTAGATATTTCGATGACTTTATTTTTCATCCCTTTTTCAAAAATGATTATAATAGGCTTATCATACTTTCGTGATAAGACACTGATAGTTCTACATTGCAACCAACTACTCCAGTCTGCTTCCTGGGCTTCTTCATATGATAAAGTTCTAATGGCTAATTGTTTTGCTTTTGTAATAGCGGTTTTAGTAAATCCGGATTTTGAGACAAGGAAAGCCGCGTCAGCCTTTACAGAACGTTGTTTACCGAATATTTCTTCAACATAACGAACTCCAATTGGCCTACTTCGGTCGCGTACCTCAACTATACCGAAAAAATGGGTTGGTCCATCTGATAATCGAATTGTTATATCAATTTGCCTTAATTTGTCAGTATCAACGTCTTTAAGCTTTTCGTTGACTCCAATTTCAGCTCTATCATGCACACTTTTTTGAATCCGGGCTATTAACCTTTCAAAACTTTTCCCTGTTTTTCGGGCTTTTCTTTTTTTAGCGCTGTCAGGTTTCATTAAATTTAAAAGGCCTCGCTAATTTTATTTTAAGGCACAACGGGCTGCTCACAGGCCGCGAGGTACGAGCGGTCATTGTGAAGCAGCATTGTTAGAAAACACGTTGTAAAAAAGTATAATTATTTTTTTATACAAACATCTTGCTGACTCGATCTGAGCAGCCATGTGCCGTCAATAATAGGAAAAAGGTTAGAATCATAAAATATATTAATTTTGGGGCTGTCCTAGATAATGAAAATTATTTAGTATAGCGCCATGAGAAAAAGTAGACTTAATAGAAACAAACAAAATAGGCTTATTGAACATTTTGTAGCTGGGACAACTGCACGTACGGCATCCGTACTCGTCGGTGTAAATAAGTCTACAGCTTCATATTATTTTTATCGTCTCCGAGAACTCATTTATCAAGAGATTGAAGATATGACCTCTTTATCTGGTGAGATCGAAGTTGATGAAAGTTATTTTGGTGGCAGACGCAAAGGCAAAAGGGGCCGAGGTGCTGCCGGTAAAGTTCCTGTTTTTGGCCTTTTAAAGCGTGGTGGCAAGGTTTTCACAAAGATTATACCTGATGCAAAAGCCACTACTTTAATGCCGATAATGCAGGAAAAAATATTGCCAGATAGTGTTGTCTATACAGACTCGTTACCCAGTTATAACGTGTTGGATATTTCTTGCTTTAAACACTTTCGGATAAACCATAGCGAACTGTTTGCTGATAGAAAAAATCATATTAACGGTATCGAAAATTTTTGGAACCAGGCTAAACGCCACATGCGCAAATATAATGGTATTCCAAAAGAGCATTTTCACCTATATTTGAAAGAATGTGAGTGGCGATTTAACAATCCAGATCCAAAACAACAATTAAACCAATTAAAACAATTAGTTAAAAAATATATGGGCTAATTATCTAGGACAGCCCCTTAATTTATGACTTCTAATGAGTTTATAATGTAAGAATATAAATGACCCCCAATAAAGCACAACAAAATACTTAAACCATGATAGATCATAACATTGATAAATTAAACCAAGTATGTCCAAATTTACCAGAACATTTGCAGGCCAAAAATCCATAATAAAAAATATGGAGACTACGATAAAGGCATAGAAAATAATCCAAAGGAATGAATATATAATATCAGAAAATCTGAAATTAAAACTTGCCCAAGAAGAGAACCACCATAATGCAATAGTGAAAATGAAAGTTGATTTCTTATCCCCAAACTCAAGAAAAGTCATCGATTTTAAATTTAACTTCTCAGGTATTTTTATTAAATGCATTTTTCTAACAGTGTCAATAGATGGAAAAATTTGCTTGATATTATCCTTATAGCACAGCAAATATTCCAGCTATGTTTATATTTAACATTCAAACATGGAAACTTTGCACTTAATTTTTCTACTATAGGCAATTATATCATTATGGCATGGAAAAGGACAAGCCACAATTCAGAGCCGATCCCAGGTTAAGACTTCTGGATCAGGTAAGACAGGTCTGCGTTACCACCATTACGCCTATCGCACCGAGCAGACTTATTGTGACTGGACCGTGCGATACGTAAAGTTCCATGGGGCAAAAAAGCACCCTCGTGAAATGGGAAAGGCCGAGATCGAAGCATTGTTGAGTCATCCCGCGACCCATGGGAGAGTCTCTGCCAGATCCCTGTCCAACATCACCTTTACACCTCGAATGAGATATATTCTGCTGGCGATACTTTCCACCGGTATAATATCAGTCATAATTGTCCTTTCGTTTTTTTCCATCGATAATACGTCCAATTTGCCTTTGATATTGCTTTTGGGAACGGACCAAGCTGTTTTTTTGTCGACATTCAAGGATATCATCCTAAAAACAGATGACCTGTGCGGTTAGATGTAACTCAATCAAATTTATCATCTCGTAGGGTGGGTTGAGCGTTTTTTACCAATGAACCTTTAGACCAAATTTGCGATAAGCCTTGAATTCCCGGTC
>JAIOSR010000205.1 GCA_021107495.1 Desulfobacterales bacterium
CCTCCTTGCCGACTTCTCCTTAACCTCGAATTTCCCAAAACCGCTGATGAGAATATTTTCTCCGCTTTTAAGGGTTTCTTTTATGATCTCAAGAAGCTTTTCGACGACAATCCGGGATTGACTTTTACTGAGTCCAACCTGATTGTAAATGCTATTGATAATTGCTTCTTTGGTTAAGGCCACTTTGGATCCTCCTCATATTGTACAGTTTACGAATACAACCGGATTATTTTTAATTTTTTGAGTAATTAATATTGCTTAAGCCTTTAACGGTGTCAAGTTTTTTTTAACTGTTGGAATTTTTCTTTTAATTTTTCATTTACTACCTTCGGAACAAGACCGCTTACGTCACCGCCGAAGCTTGCCGCCTCCTTGATGATAGTGGAACTGGTATAAAACCACTTGTAGTCGGTCATAAGAAAAATGGACTGGACATACCGGTTGAGTTTTCGATTCATAAGCGCCATCTGGAATTCATATTCAAAGTCGGAAAGGGCTCTGAGACCCCTTAAGATCACGTTTGAATTTCTCTTGACCGCATAATCAACCAGTAAACCGTCAAATGTGTCCACCTCAATCTGTGGTTTTCCTTTGATTGACTGCTTTATCATTTTAATCCTCTCTTCAACTGAAAAGAGGGGGGTCTTATGGGGGTTGTTTAGTATGGCGACAATCAGATTGTCAAATACATGTAATCCGCGGCTTATAATGCTTAAATGTCCGTTTGTTACAGGATCAAAGAAGCCTGGATAAACAGCTGTTTTTTCACTCATTTTTGAGCCTCATATTCGTATATGCTTATTCTTGTAATTCCGTACAACCGGGTATCGACCATTTGAAAATTTTCCACTGAAACCGGTGGCCTTTCATTTTTCGATGATTCGGCGATCACGAGCGATCCGGATGAAACCACCTCTTTTGTTGAAAGCTCTTCAAGCAAAAAAGAGATGATATTATTCCGGTAAGGCGGATCAAGAAATACCAAATCAACAATTTCCTTCATCAACGGATGGTTCAGGGGAATACCTGTCCTCAAGTCTTTTCTTAAAACGGCCCCGGAACCCTGATATCCGCATATGGCCAGATTTTTCTTTATCAGGTTGACAGAATGCTGTGAGCTGTCAATAAAAAGGGCGCTAAGTGCTCCTCTACTCAGGGATTCAAGCCCCAGACTTCCTGTGCCCGCAAAAAGATCGAGTACCTTCAATCCGGAAAGGTCCTGGCCAATGATATTGAAGATGGCCTCCCTGACCTGGTCCGTTGTCGGGCGGATTTTCAGTCCCTTAGGAGATGCAAGGACCCGGCTTTTTACCTGGCCGCCCGTTATTCTCATGGTTACTCCCTTTCAACGGGAGACACTTCCTCTATGGAAATATCGGCCATGGCCCGTTTTTTACGAAGTCGATACATGGTAATCACCGGGCCTGAGACGATGTAAATGGTTAAGACAATAAAGAGCATGATCTTGGGCTTATAGACAATGACCATGAGAATCAAGATAGTCGCCACCAAAACACTAAAAGGCTTTTGCTTTTTTAGTTCAAGTTCCTTAAAGCTCGGGTATTCGATGGTGCTTACCATGAGAAAGGACAAAATATAGATCATAACAATTATCAAAATATGCCTGGATTCGGGCAGACCTCCCAGGAATGTCGTAAAAAGAACGAGAGATGCAACAAAGCTGGCGGCAGCCGGGATGGGCAGCCCTCTGAAATACTTGGGTTCAGCGGTGTTTTTCTGCACATTAAATCGGGCAAGCCGCAATGCGCCGCATATCAGGAACATAAAACAGGCTAACCAGCCCAATCGCCGAAAGGGTTCCAGTGCCCACTGGAAGGCTAATACCGCGGGGGCAACCCCGAACGCCACCAAATCGCATAAAGAATCGTATTCAACCCCAAACTGGCTTGTGGTGTGGGTATAGCGTGCGATTTTGCCATCAAGACCGTCAAAGACGCATGATATGAGAATCGCTATGGCCGCGGTTTCATATCTTCCCTGTATGGCGGCAATAATGGCGAAAAAGCCGCTGAAAAGGCTGGCCGAAGTGAATAGATTCGGAAGCACATAAATGCCCTTTTTACCTGTTTTCCCTGATCTTTTTTTTCTTTTTGATCTCATGACAGATACCCGATAATCGTTTCACCGGCCTTAACCTTTTGATGCGGTTGAGCCGTGATTTTGCTGTTAACCGGTAAAAATATTTCCAGCCTGGACCCAAACCGGATGAGCCCGAACCGCTGGCCTGCCACAACTTGCTCCTTCTCATTTATCCAGCATGCAATGCGCCTTGCGATAAGACCTGCAATCTGAATGACGACAATCCTGCGGGAATCGGATGTCCGTAATGTCACTCTGTTGTTTTCGTTGTATTGGGAGGCCTTATCCAGGTTGGCCGAAAAAAATCTCCCCGGTTGATAAGTGATCTTTTCAACCGTGCCCCCAACGGGCATACGGTTAACATGAACATTAAAAACGGACATAAAGATGCTGACTTTAATGGCCGGCTCACCTAAGGGGTTATTCGTATCCTCAATATGCTTTATATCCAGTACGGTGCCATCTGCAGGGGTCAGCACGGCATTGTGCGGGGCTTTATTTTTGCGTTTCGGGTCCCGAAAAAAGAAAATAACGAAGAGACTAATGATGCCGGCCAGAATTGAGAGGTAAACAAGTCCCAA
>JAIOSR010000063.1 GCA_021107495.1 Desulfobacterales bacterium
GCGAGTTCTATTTTCAAAACGGGGATTAGAAATTTTTAAAAAGATCTTTTTGATCTCCGCGAGGCTTGAGGAATTGTCCGTTGAACAGGGACATGCCTTTTCAAAAGGTTTAGCCGCAGGTTCATGCAAAAGCGTATTTTGCAGGGATATCCCGTGTGATGCGCTGATCAAGGATAGAAAATGCCGCTACCCGTCTCTGGCACGGCCATCCATGGAGGCATTGGGCATCAATGTGTTCAGGCTTGCAAAAGATGTGGGCTGGGAAATTCATACCATCTTGAGGAAAAGTGATCCCGATGACATTCCTTCGGCCATGTTGGCAGGGCTTCTCCTTGTTTAGCCATTATGGACTAAAGCCACTTATTGAGCCGTTGTGGCTGCTCGATATTTTGGGGAACTCGAATTTATGCAGACATCTCTTTAATAACGACCGGCGTCCGTCGAGGCATGCCCCGCCATTATGGACTAACACCGCTATTTATTGAGCTATTATGAGCCATTAAATCTCAGGCCCTTTGAGCCATCACTATTCTGTAAAGTCTGCTGTAATCTCTGATCCGGGTTTTTTCGCCATAACCCTCGGTTTGTTCCACTAGGCCGAGGGTCTTTTCGGTCTGATCGGGCGCCATTTCCAGCATGATCCATGCCTTTGGCTTCATATAACGCGGGGCTTCCGTGATGATTCTTTCGATGTAATATGTTCCGCCATCCCCACCGACCAGGGCCGATCTTGGTTCATAATCGCGCACTTCAGGGGGAAGGTCATTGTATTCCTCCGAGGCGACATAGGGTGGATTGGACAGGATGATATCAAAGGTAATGCCAAGGTTCATAAGGGGTTCCCACAGATCGCCCTCTTTGAATTGAATCCTGTCGGACACCCCGTGTTTTTGCGCATTGAGGCGAGCCAGTTCAAGTGCTCCATGAGAATTGTCCGTGGCCCAGATTTGGGCGTTTGGAACTTCTTTGGCTAAAGACACGGCGAGTGTTCCGCAGCCGGTTCCAAGATCCAGGATTTTCGGCTCCTGATTTTTCGATTCAGCAGCGGGCTTGAGCAGGCGAAGGGCATGCGTCACCAATAATTCGGTCTCGGGTCTGGGGATCAGTACCCTCGGATCCACTAAAAAGTCTATGGACCAGAATTCCTGAATGCCGGTGATATACTGCAAAGGCTCGTATTGGAGGCGTCGCCTTATAAGGGCGCGATATCCTGAAACCTCCTTTTCGGTCAAAGGCTGGTCGAGATTCAGGTAAAGGTTCACACGGTCGGACCCGAGTTGGTGGGCTAAGAGAACTTCGGCGGTAAGTCGTGGACTGTCTATCTGCTTTTTTTTCAGGTAATCGCAGGAGACCTTCAAAAGGTCCTTTATGGCCCATGCCTTGGGACTCATGATTTCCCTTTGAGTGCCTTGGTCTGGAAATGGGTGGTCAGGGGGTCTATTAAAAGATCCAGTTCTCCATGGAGAATATTCTCAAGTTTGTACAAGGTTAGGCCGACCCTGTGATCGGTGGCCCTTCCCTGGGGGAAGTTATAGGTCCTGATCCTTTCACTTCTATCACCTGATCCCACCATGTTCCTGCGCTCTTCGGAGATCTTTGATTGCTGTTCTGCCTGTTCATGATCCAGGAGTCTGGACCGAAGTACCTTCATGGCCTTGGCCTTGTTCTTGTGTTGGGATTTTTCGTCCTGGCATGTGACGACGAGTCCTGTGGGAAGGTGGGTAATCCGGACCGCGGAATCTGTGGTGTTTACATGCTGGCCGCCACAGCCGGATGAGCGATACACGTCAATACGGAGATCATCGGGATCTATCGTCACATCTATTTCTTCGGCCTCCGGAAGCACGGCCACGGTGACTGCAGACGTATGGATTCGACCCTGGGCCTCTGTCTCAGGGACCCTTTGTACGCGATGGACACCGCTTTCATATTTTAGCCTGCTGTAAACCCTTTTGCCTTCCACGAGTATGATGATTTCCTTAAGCCCGCCTATGCCGGTGGCGTTCCGGCTGAGGATCTCTGTCTTCCACCCCTTTATTTCGGCATACCGGCCGTACATCTTGAAGAGATCGGCAGCAAAAAGCGCTGCTTCCTCTCCGCCTGTGCCGGCCCTTATTTCAAGGAGGGTGTTTTTTTCGTCGTTGGGATCCTTGGGAATGAGAAGCACCTTCAGTTCTTTTTCAAGACGAATCAAGTTTGAACGGAGTGTTTCAATTTCCTCTCTGGCTAATTGTCTCATGGCCGGATCGGGATCATCCAACAGTGATTGATTTTCTTCAATCTCGTCCCGGACAGATTGATATTCCCGCAGTGAGGCAATGATCGGAGTCAGCATGCTGTGTTCTTTGGTATATTTCCGATATGCCTTCTGATTACGAACGACATCGGGCTGGCTCAGGTGCCTTTCAATCTCATCATAACGTTCTTCAATTTCTCTTGTTTTTGCAAACATTTCCGTAAAGCCTTTTTGTAAACGATTAAACAAATAGTCAGGATTTAAAACGGTCTGCTATTAGTCCCTTTCACGGGGCCGGTCATAAAGCCTGACTCTGGATATCGCGGAATTAGTTGCCAACAGGTCTGGAATAATGTCATTGGCGCTTTAAAGGGGACTAAAAGGCAGGGACGGAAGCTATGTACAGCCCGACTTTTGCTCAACGCAAATCATGGTTTTCATGTTGGGAAAAGCGATTATCATTTTGTTATCAGGTGTGCTTCGGGACAATAAGCTCTGCATTTCTCATGCTTTTGATTTACCCTTAGCAGCCCCCTTGTCAAACTTGGCATATTTCCTTCTGAAGCGTTCTACCCTACCTGCCGAATCGACCAATTTCTGTTTGCCCGTAAAAAAAGGATGGCATTTAGAACAGATTTCAACGTGTATTTCCTTGACTGTGGAGCCTGTTTCAAACTCATTGCCACAGGCACAGTGTACGGTCGCCTTATAGTATTCCGGATGAATTCCATCTTTCATTTTTATCTTTTTCTCCTTAGAAAATGTCTTCATTTATGCACTCATAGAGGCCAAAAACTCGTTATTATCACTTGTTCCCTTTATTTTTTCAAGTAAAAACTCCATGCTGTCCACCGGGGTCAGGGGTGCAAGTAATTTACGCAGTATCCAGATGCGGTTCAGGTCAGCCTCATCCAACAAAAGTTCCTCTTTCCGGGTGCCTGAACGATTGATGTCTATGGACGGGAATACCCTCCTGTCGGTCAGCTTTCGATCCAGGTGAATTTCCATATTTCCCGTGCCCTTAAACTCTTCAAAAATGACCTCGTCCATTCGGCTTCCCGTATCAATGAGGGCCGTGGCAATGATGGTCAGACTGCCGCCTTCCTCGATATTTCTTGCCGCACCAAAAAAACGCTTGGGTTTGTGGAGGGCATTGGAATCCAGGCCGCCGGACAGGATTTTGCCGCTGGGCGGAACCACCGAATTGTACGCGCGGGCCAACCGGGTAATGCTGTCTAACAGTATCAGGACATCAAGCTTGTGTTCCACGAGCCGCTTGGCTTTTTCAATCACCATTTCCGCCACCTGAACATGACGCTGAGGGGGCTCGTCAAAGGTTGAGCTGATGACTTCGGCATCCACTGATCGGGCCATATCGGTGACCTCCTCCGGCCTTTCATCTATGAGAAGCACAATCTTGTGGATGCTTTTGTCGTTTGCCGTCACACTATTGGCAATGTTCTGGAGAAGCATGGTCTTTCCGGTCCTGGGTGGCGCAACAATCAAGCCCCGCTGGCCCTTCCCAATGGGCGTCATCAGGTCCATGAGTCTTGAGGAATAATTGTCGGGCTTACTCTCCAGGTTGATCCTTTCGTTGGGATAGAGGGGTGTAAGATTGTCGAAGAGGATCTTTTCTCTGGCTATTTCAGGGTCTTCGTGATTGACCTTTTCGACCTTCAAAAGGGCGAAGTATCTCTCAGAGTCTTTGGGAGGTCGAATCTGGCCAGCGGTTGTATCTCCCGTCCTCAAGTTAAAGCGGCGGATCTGGGATGGGGAGATATAAATATCATCGGGTCCCGGGAGGTAATTTGCGTCAGTGGCCCTTAGAAAACCGAAACCGTCCGGCAGGATCTCCAGGACGCCCTCTCCATATATGAGGCCGTTTTGCTCGGAATGTGCCTGCAAAAGGGCGAAAATAAGGCTCTGCTTGGGCATGCCGGAGGCACCCTCAATTCGAAATTCCTTCCCCATCTCCGTCAATTCACTGATCTTCATTTCTTTAAGTTCTACAAGATTCATGCTTCGTCTCCATTTTAATGCGGTCTAAGATTAGAATTTTAACAAGCTTTTACGAGGTTTCTTCAATTTTTCAACTCGATCTCCTGCCCCCAAGACGGGTATAAACACCGTGACAGACTATTCTGAGTAACCAGTTGAAACCGTAAGGTTTATCGCTGTGATCGAAATCCCGCCACGACGGGATTAAGTAAGACTTCTTACCGGTCCGTCAAATATTGGAATGCCCAATAGAAATTATTTCTCAGACAGTAAACCCGTTATTCCAAATTGTGAAGCACGGCGGAGATAGGTCCTTATTATAAAGGTATATCGATCCGTGATATGGGAAAAAGCTGCAAAGTATTCACAATGCCCCGGCTTCTGAGCAATTAGAGCAACCTTAAAACCCTTTATTGTGAGTTAGAGAAGTTGACTCAGCAGATTAGCGATGGAGTCTTATCAGATATCCGGTCTATACCGAATCCTCCGGAAGGCAGGAAAACTTTTAGATTTCTCTATAATAATAGTTTTTTTGCCTATGTCAAGTCATTTAGTGTTTAACGACTGCAGGGTTTGCACTGCGTGTGCCATGTCGTCCGGTAGCGGGGCTTCGAATTCCATAAAATGTTCAAGATCCGGGTGAACAAAGCCTAAGCTTCTGGCATGGAGCATTTGCCTTTTTATGGAGGGAAGCAACCCCTTTTTGTACAGCGGATGTCTTTTCCACCATCTTTGACCATATCCGTAGACCGGATCTCCGGCAACGGGATGACCTATATGGGAAAGGTGAACCCGAATCTGATGGGTCCGCCCCGTCTTGATAATGACGGAGAGCAAAGAAAATTCGCCATTAAATTCCTCAATTTTCTGCCATTGGGTCAAAGCCCGCCTTCCACCGGAAGGCCGGACCGACATCTGTTTCCTTTTTTTAGGATGGCGGCCAATGGGGAGCTCTATCTTTCCCTCATTACCCTTGATCGCACCGTGCACCAGGGCCACATATTGCTTTTTCACCTCGCCCGACTTGAACTGGTTGGCTAAGAAGGTGTGTGAACGGTCGCTTTTGGTTGCGACCATAATGCCGGAGGTATCCTTGTCAAGCCGATGCACGATACCCGGTCGTAATACGCCGCCGATCCCGGAAAGGTCATGACAATGTTGAAGGAGGCCGTGAACCAGAGTGCCTGTAGCATGACCCGCAGCAGGATGAACCACAAGACCGGCCGGCTTGTTCAGTACAATGAGTGAATCGTCTTCGTAGATAATGCCAAATTCTATAGGCTCAGGTTTCAGGACGTAGGGGGAGGCAGGAGGAATTAGAAGGGAGACCCGATCTCCTTTCTTTAGCTTGTAACTTTGTCTTGAACGGCACTCGTTGACTTTTGCTTCACCGGTCTTTATTAGAGACTGTATCCTTGAACGGGAAAGGTCAGTGGAACGGGAGGCTAAAAAGACGTCTAATCGTATATCTTCACTGTCTTCACAAATCTCATAGAAGAGCATTCTATCTGCTTCATGCCCCACTTTTTATGAAAAGATCTTATCCAGATCCTTTTCCACCTGATCTTCACCAATTTTCCTGGCGAGAGATATTTCTTTGACCAGGAGATTCCTGGCCGTATCAAGCATTTTCCTTTCGCCAAACGAAAGGTCTTTGTCAAGTTTTAATATTAAAAGATCCCTGTAGACCTCTGCCACCTCAAAGGCGGAACCCGTCTTAATTTTGTCCATGTATTCTCTGTAACGGCGATTCCATGTCTGGTTGTCAATGGTTACATCTCTCTTTTTAAGAATAGAATAGAGCCTTGTAACTTCCGTTTGACCAATGAGATCTCGCAATCCTACATTATTGACATTATTAGTCGGGATCATGATGATCATGTTGTTATCGAGAATTCTCATGACATAAAAATCCTGTTGGCAACCTGAGATCTCTTGTGCCTCGATTTTTTCAATCACACCAACGCCGTGCGCGGGATAAACAGCCAAATCACCTACATTAAACATTTAAACCCCCAATCATGATGGTCTCGCAAAAGATATAAACAAAGAAATTATCACATTTAAAATCAATATGTTAGCCTATTCATAACGGCTGACATCGAATTTTTTACGAAACCGTCAAGCAAAAAACATCAGGATTCGTGTCCATTGAAAAATGGACCTTTTCATCTTGCATCTACCCCACCTTCCCGCTGTGCGGGATAGATGGACTTTTTACGAATCCATCAAAAGAAAGCCGGAAAACCGAGGGAACGGGAAGAAGGGGGGCTTTCGCCATCAGTCCCTTCGTCCCGTAGTCCCTCATATCTAACGGTTTTTCTATTAGTTTCCTACATCAAAAACAGGCCCACAGCGGGCAGAATAGGCGCAATAACCAGCGAAACCACAGACATCAACTTGATAAGGATGTTCATGGCCGGACCCGAGGTGTCCTTAAACGGATCACCAACGGTGTCGCCTACTACAGCGGCCTTATGGTTGTCGGAGCCTTTTCCGCCAACGTTGCCTTCCTCTATCCACTTTTTCGCATTATCCCATGCACCGCCGGCATTGGCCATGAATAGGGCCAGAAATGCGCCCATGAGCGTGGCGCCCAAGAGCATACCGCCCAAGGTCTCTTTGCCTAAGAGAAAGCCCACGGCCACAGGGGTAAGCACTGCGATGAGGCCCGGGGCCACCATCTCCTTCAGGGCAGAGGTCGTTGCGATGGATACACAGGTCGCGGGGTCCGGTTTGACCCCTTCTTTTCCTTCAAGGAGTCCCGGGATCTCACGGAACTGTCGCCGGATTTCTTCTACAATTGCAAAAGCGGCCTTACCCACAGACGTCATCGTGAGGGCCGCGCAAAGCATAGGAACCATGCCGCCTATAAAACAGCCGATCACCACCATCGGGTTCCTGATATCAATGATTGTCAGACCAGCGGACTGGGCAAATGCCACGAACAGGGCCAATGCCGTGAGGACCGCGGAGCCGATGGCAAACCCTTTGCCAATGGCAGCGGTGGTGTTGCCAAGAGAATCGAGACTGTCCGTGATTTTCCTGGTCTCAGGACCAAGACCCGCCATTTCCGAGATACCGCCCGCATTGTCCGCGATGGGACCGTAGGCATCCACGGTCATGGTCGCGCCCACAGTTGCCAGCATACCCACGGCGGAAAGACCGATGCCGTAGATCCCGGCAGTCTGAAAACCGACGAACGTGGCCACACAGATACCAAGGATGGGGAGATACGTGGACTGCATGCCAACGGCCAGACCGGCAATAATAACGGTTGCAGGTCCGGTCTTGGTCTGTTCGGCGATACGCTGGACAGGAGGCCCGGAAGTGTAATATTCAGCAAGAAGACCGATTGCAATCCCGCAGAGGAGACCTGAAAACACGGCCCAGAAAGCGCCCCAGGGCATGCCGAGTGAATTGGTAACGATTGCGGTAAGGATTACAAAAATGATGGCGGCCACAAAGGTGGTGTACCTCAAGGCCCCTGCCGGGTTTCCTTTCTGAAATATCTTGATGGAGAAGACCCCTATGAAAGAGCTGAGCATGCCTGCCATGACAACCAGGACTGGCATGGACATGTATTTCAGCTTAATGACTGTGGGATCCAGACCTTTGAGTACAGGAAATTTTGCAAGAAATTCGGGTGTAATGGTCAGGGTGGCGGCAATGGCAATGGTGGCGATCACCGAGCCGACAAAGGACTCGAAGATATCAGCGCCCATCCCTGCAATATCGCCCACGTTGTCGCCCACATTGTCGGCAATAACCCCCGGATTTCGCGGGTCGTCTTCCGGAATACCTGCTTCCACTTTGCCAACTAAGTCGGCCCCAACGTCAGCGGCCTTGGTATACACGCCACCGGCCACACGGGCAAACAGTGCAATGGAGCTTGCGCCCATGGCAAAGCCGTTTATATACTTTGCGGTCGCAGGGTCACCACCGTAATACCAGAACCAGAAACCAAGACCTACGAGTCCTAAGCCGGCCACGGCCAGACCCATGACGGAACCTGAAAAATAGGACACATTCAATGCCCTGGCCTGACCCGATTCGGTCGCGGCCTGGGCCGTACGGGAATTCCCCCTGGTTGCTGCCGTCATACCTGAAAAGCCTGCCAGCATGGAGCAGAAAGCGCCCGTTACAAAGGCAATGGATGTCCTCCACTCACCGAGTACAAAGCCCAAAAGTAGAAACACGGCTGCGATAAAAATGACCAAAATAGAATATTCCTTTTTTAAAAAGGCCATGGCACCATCATGAATCGCCGCTTCAAGTTCCTTCATCAGATCCGTACCGTTGGGCTGTTTTTTGACATAGCCATAGATAAACCAGGCAATGATCAGACTCAAAATCCCTAAAAAGGGTGCGTAAACAGTTAATCCCTGCATCAGTTTCTTACCTCCTCATTTAATAAGTTTTGGCAATTGATTTGACTCATTGCCTGTTCAACCCCCTCCGAAACAACCGATTCGCATGCCTGAACCGCCATGCGGATCACTCTTTCCATAATTTCCTTTTCGTCGCTGTAAAACGGCGATAGAACATAATCCTCGATACCTTCCCCGAAACGCGGGCGCCCTATGCCGACCTTGATCCGGGGAAATTGCATACTGCCCAGATGCTGAACAATGGACAGCACGCCCTTGTGCCCGCCTGCGCCGCCATTATTGA
>JAIOSR010000529.1 GCA_021107495.1 Desulfobacterales bacterium
GCCCGAATGTCAATGAAGGACTAAGACATCAGGATCATCTCCAAAAAGTTTGTCGATGATCAGGATTCAAGGATTCCAGGGGTCAAGGGGTCAAGAGCGAAGGCCTCTGATTCAGAAACGCTTGAATCCTTGAACTCCTCTCCTAAATAATGATGAGATGAATGAAACAATATGACGATGCAAGAGGTCTAATAGAATCAGTGGAAAATGTAGCCGACTACAAAGAGATCGTCGATGTCATAAAAGAGAGTGGTGGAGAAGCCTTCAAAAGATGCTTTCAATGCGGATTATGCGATGTTGTTTGTCCTTGGAATCGTGTTCGAAACTTCAGTATGCGCAAGATAGTCCGACAGGCGACGTTCGGTTTGACTGATATTGAAAGTGAAGATATATGGCTTTGTACGACATGCGGAAGATGCCCTCAGCAATGCCCCAGGGACGTAAAGCAGATAGAATCCGGAATCGCCTTACGCAGGATTGCCACGGAATATGGGGTCTTTCCGAAATCTGTCACCCCTGTCCGCACCATAAGAGGAAGTCTTGTGGGTGAAGGGAACACACTGAGTGAAGAACGAGCAAAGAGGGGGGATTGGGCGAAAGGTCACTCTGTAAAACCGTTCACCGAGGGAATGGAAATTTTATATTTTCCCGGTTGCTATCCCAGCTATGACCCGAGATTGAAAAAGGTGGCTGTTGCCACGGCCAATATCCTCAACCTGGCAGGGGTGGATTTCGGGATACTGGGCTCCAAGGAGAACTGCTGCGGAGAAAGCATCCGCAAGACAGGCGATGAGGAAGTATTTAAACGCTTAGCCAGGGAAAACATCAAAACTTTTATCGATAATGGTGTGAAAAAAATCCTTGTCTCTTCCCCTCACTGTTACCATACCTTCAAAAACGAATATCCCGAATTTATGGTGGACTTTGAGGTGGTT
Organism: Desulfobacterales bacterium; assembly: GCA_021107495.1. Lineage (GTDB taxonomy): Bacteria > Desulfobacterota > DSM-4660 > Desulfatiglandales > Desulfatiglandaceae > JAIOSR01. The sequence goes on from JAIOSR010000529.1 coordinate 936, forward strand.
CACATCACCCAGTATTTGTTCGAGCTTATTCAGGATGGAAAGCTTGAGCTCAAAAAGGAGTATGGGAAGGAAATTACATATCATGACCCGTGTTACCTGGGTCGGCATAACGGCATCTACGACGAGCCCCGGGAGGTCTTACAGAAGGTACCCGGCTTAGTGTTGAATGAGATGCCTGATTCGCGAGTAGATAGTCTCTGTTGCGGAGGGGGTGGCGGCAGGGTCTGGATGGAAACTCAGAAGGGTGAAAGATTCTCCGACCTCAGAATACAACAAGCAATGGATGTCGGGGCTGAGGTGCTTGTTACTGCCTGCCCCTACTGCATTACCATGTTTGAGGATAGCAGAATAACCATGGAGGCCGACGAAAAGATAGAGATTAAGGACATTACGGAGATAATACAGGAAGTTATTTAGTGTCCATCCAGAAACAACCAATTTCTGGATGGAGCTTTCAGCGGTCAGCGATCAGCAATCAGCCAACACCTTAGTTTTAATGTCCTTTGCTGAAAGCCGAAAGCTGATGGCTGATAGCGCGAATCCAAAAACGTTAGTTTATGGCTGAGCATTATTTAGTGCCCATCTAATGAGGTTATCGAAAGTGGAGAAAGAACTATTGCCGGAAGAAAGAATTCAGCAGTTTTGTGAAGGTTCCGGGAAGGGCAACTTTGGAGATGTGATGGTTGTTGGTGCAGGGGTCAGCGGGATTCAGGCCTCTCTTGATCTTGCCACTGCGGGTTTTAAGGTCTATCTGGTTGAGAAGGGTCCGTCAATTGGCGGTCATATGGGCCAGCTTGACAAGACGTTCCCCACCAATGAGTGCTCCACATGAATACTTGCACCCAAAATGGTCGAGGCCGACCGTCATGCAAATATTGAAATACTGACCTATACGGAAGTTAAAGACGTAGAAGGGAAAGAGGGTGATTTCAAGGTAACCCTGATAAAAAAGCCCAGATACATCATAGAGGATAAGTGCACCGGCTGTGCTACCTGTGCAGAATACTGCCCGGTTTTGATCCCTGATCCGTATAATCAAGAATTGTCCACGAATAAGGCCGTTCATATATATTTTTCCATAGCAGTTCCTCTTGTCAGCTATATAGATGAAAACTGTCTCTATCTTAAAGAGAAGAAATGCCGTATTTGTGAGGCGGTTTGTGAGAATGGCGCCATAGATTTCAGCCAGCAGCCGGAAAAGATGGAAATAAAAGTAGGAGCAATACTTCTATCTCCGGGCTTTGAACCCTTTGATCCCGGGTTGAAGAATGAATATGGCTATGGAAAGATGTCGAACGTGGTAACCAGTCTTGACTTTGAACGTTTACTGTCTGCAACCGGACCATATGAGGGTGAGGTAAAGAGGCCTTCAGACCAGAAACATCCCCATAAAATAGCCTGGATTCAATGCGTAGGTTCGAGACGGGTTACCGAGGGGGATAACAGCTATTGTTCAGCCGTATGTTGCACCTATACCCAGAAACAGGTGCTTTTGACAAAAGATCATTATCCGGATGTAGAGTGCACCATATTCCACAACGATATTCGTTCCCATGGCAAGGACTTTGAGACATACTATCAAAGGGCTGCCGATCTGCCAGGAGTTAAATTTGTTAGAAGCTACGTATCAATAGGAAAAGAGATCCCTGAAACTGAGAATGTGACTATAAGATATTCTACTCCTGACGAGGGGGTAAAAGAGGAAGAATTCGATCTGGTGGTCCTGTCTATCGGATTAAATCCTCCTGCCGATCATAATGAGCTGGCAGAAAAGTTCGGAATAGAGCTTAATTCTCACAACTTCTGTAAAACCAATCCCGTTAATCCGATTGAGACATCCTGTCCGGGAATTTTTGTAAGCGGAGCCTTTCAGGGGCCGTTAGACATCCCCGAGTCAGTCATTACGGCCAGCGGAGCCGGCTCCCAGTGTGGTGAATTCCTTGACTACAGAAGAGGGAAACTGACACAGGAAAGGATATATCCGCCTGAAAGGGATGTGTCCGAAGAAGAGCCGCGGGTAGGAGTCTTTGTGTGTCATTGCGGGGCTAATATCGGGAGGGTGGTGGATGTTCCTTCCACAGTCGAATATGCATTAACCTTGCCCAATGTTGTTTATGCACAGGAGCAACTCTTTTCATGTACCACCAATTCTGCCAAAGAAATAGCAGACATTGTAAAGGAAAAAGGGCTTAATCGAGTGGTTGTCGCTGCCTGCAGTCCGAGGACACTTGAACCGTTATTCCGGGACACCGTCCGGGAAGCGGGAATTAATCAATATTTCCTGGAAATGAGTAATATCAGGGAGCATAACTCCTGGGTCCACTCAATGGAAAAAGAAGAGTCCACCCAAAAGGCAAAGGATCTGATACGAATGGGGACAGCTCGAGCGTGCCATCTGGAGTCTTTGCAGGAAATTGATCTGCCGGTAAACAAGACCGCGTTAGTGGTGGGGGGAGGTATAGCCGGTATGAATTGCGCTCTCTCCATAGCCAGGCAGGGGCATGATGTTTACCTGCTGGAAAAAGATAAAGACCTTGGGGGGATGGCACGAAGAATCCATTCCACTCTGGAAGGGCTGGATGTTCAGGCATATTTACGTGATCTTGTACAGAAGATTTATCAGCACCCCTTAATACATGTATGCCTTAATAGCGCTATTACAGATGCTGCCGGTTATATTGGGAATTTCGTAACCAGGGTAAAATCCGACAGAGGTCTCATGGAGATAAAGCATGGGGCGGCCGTCATTGCCACTGGGGCTGATGAATATAAACCCACTGAGTACCTCTATGACGAAGATGAAAGGGTGATGACCCAGTTGGAGTTAGAGGAACAGATCTCCGAAGAAAACGAAAAGCTGATTAACGCACAAACTCTCGTGATGATTCAATGTATAGGCTGCAGGAATGAAGAGAGAAATTATTGTGCCCGGGTATGTTGCAGTCAGGCCATAAAAAATGCCTTAAAATTGAAAGA
>JAIOSR010000128.1 GCA_021107495.1 Desulfobacterales bacterium
AACCTGAACGATGACGGCTATCTGGACAGCTCCGTAGAAGAGATATCCGAAAGTGCCGGCCACCCTGTTGAAAAAGTGCTTGAAACACTTCGTCTTATTCAGAATTTTGATCCGGTAGGCGTGGCAGCCCGGGACACCCGGGAAGCCCTACTGGTCCAGGCCAGATTCCATGATCTCGGGGGGACTATTGTTGAGAAGATCATTATGGATCATCTGGGTGATCTGGAAACCAGAAAATATGATCAGCTTGCCAAAGGCCTTAGTGTCACGCTTCAGGAGGTGCTCACTGCCGTGTCCGTGATTCAGGGACTGGAGCCAAAGCCGGGCAGGATATATTCGAACGAAGAAACCGTCTATATCACACCCGACATCTATGTTTACAAGGTGGGCGATGATTATGAAATCGTGTTGAACGAAGACGGCCTGCCCAAATTGCGGATTAACGGATATTACAGGGATATTATGCGCAACAGAAACTCCGTGTCCGAGAAGGCCAGGACATACATCCAGGAAAAAATGAAATCAGCGGCCTGGTTGATTAAGAGTATTCACCAGCGGCAAAGGACCATATACAGGGTTACAGAGAGTATTGTCAAGTTTCAAGAGAATTTTCTCGCTAACGGGATCACCGGGCTCAAACCTCTTGTGCTTCGCAATGTGGCCGAAGACATCGAGATGCACGAATCTACCGTGAGCAGGGTGACGACTAATAAATACGTACATACGCCTCAGGGGCTTTTTGAGTTAAAGTTCTTTTTTAACAGCTCCATCAGCAGTGTTCACGGGGAGGATGTTGCCTCTGAGAGCGTAAAAGAACACCTCCGAAATATTATTAAATCGGAGAATAAGGCCAAGCCTTTCAGCGATCAGGGTATTGCAAATCTCCTGGAAAAAATGAATATAAAGGTTGCACGCCGGACCGTTGCCAAATATCGGGAGTCCATGGATATATTACCTTCAAGAAAGAGGAAAAACCCTTATTAAAAGGAGCATTTTATGGATATTATTGTTACATTCAGACACACGGAACCTATGGAAAGTCTAAAGACCTATGCCGAAGAAAAGGTTTCCAAACTAAAGAAATACCTGGATTTTCCTACGGAAGCCCACATTGTTTTGAGTGTTGAAAAATTCAGGCACCAGGCGGACGTGACACTCAGTCTGGACGGGACCAGGATCAAAGGTGTCGAAGAAACAGGGGACATGTACTCGGCCATTGATCAGGTTATGGATAAAATTGAAAAACAGGTCAAAAGGCATCTGTCCAAGATAAGAGACCACCGATCAGAAAACCTGAAAGGTGAAGATAAATCGATGAGTGAGGAAGCGGAAGCGGACGAAGCCGCTGACTTGGATCAAAAGGAACTGGTGATAGAAATTGAAAAGATGGTCGCCAAGCCCATGGACCCGGAAGAGGCTGCCATGCAGCTTGGCCTGTCAAGGCAGGACTTTCTGGTATTCCGAAATGCCAAATCCAGGGAAATTAACGTGATTTACAAGCGCGGGGACAATATGTTGGGACTCATTGAGCCCCAGGGATAATGTCCACCTCGATAACTTCAATAAACCCAAGTTAGGTATTGACTTAATGAAACTTTCTGAAATCTTGGAAGAAAATAATATTATATCCGAGTTGAAAGCCAGTGACAAAAAAGGCGTTTTGGAAGAATTGACCGAAACCATGTCAAGCCATGATTCCGCCATAGACAAAGCGGCCCTTGTTAAGGTACTTGTAGAAAGGGAACGCCTTGGAAGTACGGGTATCGGAGATGGTGTGGCCATACCCCATGGAAAGCTCAGCAGCGTTACTCGCCCTATTATTTCATTTGGAAGAAGTAAGCAGGGGCTTGACTTTGATTCCATGGATGGACAGCCCGCATACCTGTTTTTTCTGATCGTAGCGCCTGAAGATTCTTCTGGTTTTCATCTGCAGGTATTGGCGAGAATAGCAAAAATTCTGAAAAACAGTGCCTTCCGGAAAAAGTTGATGGGGGCTGCCAACAAAAAAGTCCTTTATCAAACGATCATCCAGACCGATGAGGAATCTTGAGTCCTTCAAAAGACCGTGAGGAGGATTATGATTGGATTGCTGATTATTTCTCACTGCGAAGTGGGTAAAGAACTCTTGAATGCTGCAGAACTCATTGTAGGAAGTTTGGAGTCCTCTGACGCCATCTCCATTACCCAGTTAACGGAGAGTAAAGAGATGTTGGCTTCAATTTCCAAGAAAATAAAGGAGCTTGACCGTGGACAGGGTGTTCTTATCCTCACCGATATGTTCGGCGGGACCCCTTCCAACCTGAGTCTTTCCTTTTTGAAAGAAGAGATGGTTGAGGTTTTGACGGGTGTCAATCTCCCGATGGTTATTGCCGTAGCCCAGGATCGAGACCGTCTTACATTGAAGGAATTAGGTGAGAAGGCGGAACAGGCAGGAAGAAGAAGCATTGCCTTGGCCGGAAATCTGCTGAAATCGGAATGATCTCCCTCGTAAATATTACTGCAGAAAATATTCACCGCTTTCTGGATGACATCCTGGAAATCGAAAGGTCCTCCTTTCCATCTCCCTGGAGTTCAACGGCATTTCAACAGGAGACAACTCGTCGGGTTTCTCATTTCTGGGCTCTGCTGGCAGATGGCGCATTTTTAGGATACATATGCTTCCGGATGTTTTCGGGTGAGATCCATCTGATGAACATTGCCATTCACCCGAAGAAACGCGGTAACGGTTTAGGCCGACATCTCCTGGCAAAAATGATCGAAGCAGGGATATCCGAAGGGGCTGAGACCGCAAGGCTTGAGGTCAGGCCTTCTAACATAATGGCGAGGTTCCTATACAAAAAAACCGGGTTCAAGGAGACGGGGCGCAGTCCACGGTATTATGACGACACCAACGAAGACGCGATTGTCATGTCCATGTCTCTCTTGCCGAACAGGGTTAGCCGGTTGGAAACGGACGTAATTTGCCAACCTAATCCGACGGGAGAAGGGGCCGCCTACACTGCTGGGTAAAACGGCGTGAAGCGACTTTTTACGAGGTTATCAAACTAAGTATTATAGCAATCAATTTAATTCGGGCTGAATTCAACAGCAACCAGGAGGTAGAAAATGGCTTTAAAAGTAGCGATAAACGGTTTTGGACGCATTGGCAGAATGGTTTTCAGGGCGGGGCTCAATAACGAGGCAATTGAATTTGTGGCCATAAATGATCTTACTGATCCTTCCACCCTGGCACACCTGTTAAAATATGATTCGGCGCACGGTATTCTGGATGCGGATATCTCAAGCACTGAACATTCACTGGTCGTTAACGGGAAAGAAATTGAGATATATACGGAAAGAGAACCCGGGAAACTCCCCTGGGGTGACCTGGGTATCGAAACAGTTATGGAATGCACGGGTCTTTTCAGGGACAAGGAAAAGGCCTCAGGCCATTTAGAAGCGGGGGCAAAAAAGGTAATCATCTCCGCACCGGCAAAGGATCCGGATGTCACGGTGGTCATGGGCGTAAATCATCATGAATATGACCCACAGAAGCACCATATCGTTTCAAACGCCTCCTGCACAACCAATTGTCTTGCTCCCCCCTGCAAGGTCCTGCTGGACAATTTCGGTATTGAAAAGGGACTCATGACAACGACCCATGCCTACACCGGGGATCAGCGCCTGCTCGATTTCCCGCACAAGGACATGAGAAGGGCGAGGGCCGCGGCTCTTTCAATGATCCCCACAACAACGGGAGCAGCCAAGGCCGTTTCTTTAGTCCTTCCTCAATTGGAGGGGAAGTTGAACGGGATGTCCATACGCGTACCAACTCCCAATGTATCGGTCGTGGACCTGGTGGCCCAGCTAAGCAAACCCGCCACGGTGGATGAAATCAACAATGCCATGAAAGAGGCCGCGGAAACGACTCTCAAAGGTATTCTGGCCTACTGCGATGAACCCTTGGTCTCAACCGACTTCAACGGCACCTCGGTCTCCTCAACAATAGATTCGCTTTGCACAATGGTTGTTGGAGACATGATAAAGGTCCTGGCCTGGTATGACAACGAGTTCGGCTATGCAAACCGTATGGTTGATCTGGCCTTGTACATGGTCGGCAACTAAACCTTTAGGAACTGCTTTACAGCCGCTAATCTTGGACCCTCTTCTCCAACTAAAAGGGAGAAAAACCAAATATCGGGAGTAAAAAATAATGGAAAGAAGACCTTTGATTGCCGGTAACTGGAAAATGAACTTGACTATTGACGACTCTGTCAAGCTCGTCAAGGAAATCGGGGCCGGCATGACCGGTGTTAAAGGAGTAGAGGTGCTGGTTGCTCCCCCTTTTACGGCTCTTCCTGCAATAAGACAGGCCATTGGAGATTTCTCAATCTTTCTTGCCGGTCAAAACATGAGCTCCGAACCAAGCGGTGCCTATACAGGGGAGGTCTCGGGAAGGATGCTTCAGGGCGTAGGATGCACACATGTCATCTTAGGTCATTCCGAAAGGAGGGCCATTTTCAACGAAACCAGCGGAGTGATCGACCTGAAGGTGAAGACTGCGTTGCTTCTGGGCCTGATTCCCATTATATGTGTTGGCGAGACACTGCAGGAAAGAGAGACCGGCAGAACCTTTGATGTGATAAGGGAGCAATTGGATTTGTCTCTTCAAAACTTCAAGGCTGACGAACTCATGCTTCCCTCAAATATCCTTGCGTACGAGCCTGTATGGGCCATCGGCACAGGTAAAACCGCTACACCGGACCAGGCACAGGAGGTGCATCTGTTTATCAGGAAGTGGATTGAGGAGACCTTTGATACAAAAACGGCAAATCAGATCCGGATTCTCTATGGCGGCAGTGTAAAACCCGAAAATGTCGCGGATCTCATGTCACAGGCTGATATTGACGGGGCCCTTGTGGGCGGCGCCAGTCTCAAGGCAGACTC
>JAIOSR010000310.1 GCA_021107495.1 Desulfobacterales bacterium
GAATATGAATCCGGTAACGGAGGGCAGGCGTATGAGCTGCCCCAGCTTGGCGAACAGAAATCCCGCACCCAGTATTACGGCCAATGCAAACGTCACATCATGCATCATTTACCTCCCTTGATATTTTACATGAGAAAGAGGTAAAGGGGTCCCATTTTTTACTTTTCTAACCATAACATGTTAGCTAACGTTGTAAAAGTCAAAGATATTGCAGATCTAAGGCGTCGAGGATGAAGCCGTAGTACTTTACCTCGAACCCTTGACCGGTCTTCGCCAAGGCTACGCCCCTGTAGACAAAAAAGGAGATGTGGCATCCTCGGCCTTCCCATTCAGATATCAACAGGAAGGTTCACAAGAAGCTCTTCGTTGGTGGGATATTTTTCCATAAACTTCAGAAGTGATTCCATGGCTTCCGCGGGCTTCATTCCTGCCAGCATCCGTCTCATATTTGTAATGCACCGGGTTTCCTCCTCACCGTAAAGCCGCTCCTCCTTCCGGGTGCCGCTCGCGCTGATGTTGATAGCCGGAAAGATGTGGGCTTCCGCAAGGGAACGCTCCAGAATGATCTCGCTGTTTCCGGTCCCTTTAAACTCTTCGAAGATCAATTGATCCATTCGAGAGCCGGTATCCACAAGAGCCGTGGCGATGATGGTGATGGAGCCGCCTCCCTCGATATTACGTGCCAGCCCGAAGAAACGACGGGGAATCTCCAGGGCGCCAGCCCCCAAACCACCCGAAAGGGTTTGTCTTGATCTTGAGCCTTTGAGGTTGAAGACTCTCCCCATACGGGTGAGGCTGTCCACCAGGACAACCACATCACGACCGCACTCCAGATCAACACGGACATGCGCGAGCGTCATTTCGGCAAGCTCCATATGCTCGTTTATCTCCTGATCGCTACTGCTGGAAAAGACCTCCGCCTCCACGGCACGACGGAAGTAGGTAACTTCTTCAGGCCGTTCATCAATCAGCATAACGATGATCCGGGTCTCGGGATCGTCCGCATGGATCGCCTTTGTTATCTCCTCCAAAAGCCGTGTCTTTCCCGCCTTGGACGGGGAGACGATCAATCCCCGTGTCCCTTTACCCATGGGCGCCACAAGATCAACAATCCTCATACTCGTTTCACCCGAAGCTGCCAAATGGAATCGTTCGCAAGGGTCTATCGCGGTCAATGTTTTATAGTGCTTTCTGGCATGAAACGCATCCGGTGTAAGCCCGGATACGGATGCCACCGAGGAGAGCAAGGGACCGGAACGGACTTTCCTCACATGACCTGTGATAACGGCGCCTTCTACAAGACGATATTTTCGAATAATCTCGGCCGGTACCGTGACGTCACCGGGCCGTCTGCGAAAGGAAAACAATGGATCGCGTAACACACCGCCATATTTTCCCGTAAACTTCAGCACACCGCTCACTGTGTCGGTCATGGCTACTATTTTTCCCCCTGAAGGTCTATCCGCCCCTTCAATACGTCAACCTTCCTACTGGCAGGCTGCTGTTTAACCGCATATTCAAATTTAAGCGCATCACTTCGCGATAATTCAACGCTGGCCGCCACCAATTTTACCGGTAGACGAGATCTTGTATACTTTGCGCCTTTTCCGGCATTATGTTGTGCAATTCGAGTCTCCAAATCCTTGGAAATCCCGCAATACAAAGAATCGTCCGCACATCTTAACAAGTAAACCCTCCAGGCCATTGTTGTTTTGCCTCCTACCTCGATATAAACCCTAACGCTGCAAAAGTCCGTGTATCTGTTTTTGGATCAATTCCATATACGGACATATCTCTGCCAATCGGCTTCCTGAGTTTTGATGGTTGTTCTGCAAATCATCTTTTGTATCGACTTAGATCGTCAGGGTCAAGTTTCAAGTTTGCTCACCTGAAATAGAAGAGGGTAAACCCTTTGCAACATGCATTGATTTTATTATCACAAGTTGTTTTAGAACCAATGTCCCTCTTTATGGCCAAAATAAATAAGTTTTTTGTTGCCCTCTTATCTAAATTGGCGATACGAATAGGCACAACCTTCGTCTCGTTTCCGAGACGTACCTTAATAGTTACCCAATTTTTTCTTCCACGACCATAAGAGGGTGCCATGGAACAGGATGCGGCCAATGAAATTTTAACCTATCTGATCAAACTAACCGGAGAGGTCTCGAAAGGCCAATATGACAACTCCCCAGATATCTTCGAGTATACAAAAGAGGGACTATACCCGGACCTCGTTGTAAAACTGGCAGAATCTTTTGGTATGATGATTGTCCAGATCGAGGGGAGAGAATACCGGCTTGAGCAGATGATCGAAGATCTCAATCGGAAAAATATTCAGATGGAGCAAATCCTTGAAAAGGTGAGACTCCTGGAAAACATTAAGACCCATCTCGGTAAATTCGTTCCCGAATCCGTCAAACAGATTATTGAAACCTCGCCCGATGCCCCCGACCTGGAGAAGCAGACCAAGGATGTTTCGGTCCTGTTTCTGGATGTTGCCGGTTACACGAAAATGAGTGAGATCGTTGAACCGGAAAAGATGAATTACCTCATAGAAAAATATTTTTCCAGCTTTCTAGATCACATCCATCAGAACAAAGGGGACATCAACGAGACGGCAGGTGACGGCCTTATGATCATTTTCCAGGACAGGAACCGGATCAGTCATGCTCAAAATGCCGTTAAAACGGCTGTGGCCATACGGGAAAGGGTACAGGTCATCAACCGCGACCTGGAACAGAACTTTGAACCGATCAAGGTAAATATCGGCATAAACTCCGGCAGTGCATCTGTCGGGTCGACCCGCTTCGAAGGGATAACTGGGGCGCGATGGACGTTTACGGCTTCGGGATCTGTAACCAATGTGGCCGCCCGTATCGGTGCTCTGGCGAAAAACGGGGAAATTTTGATCGCTGACGAAACAGCACACAGGGTACAAGACGTTTTTGTCACATCGACTTTGGGCAAGCATGACCTCAAAAACGTCAAAGAACCCATCGAAATTTTCAAAGTCGAAGAACACCCCTCCCCTTAAGACGGGGATAAACAGGTGGTTAAAAGAAAAGTGGACAGGCACTTTATTCATTTGCCTGTCCACTTTCCTCTTTTTATTTCCTTTCCGCTAACTATTTTAGGATATATACGTCCGGGTAGTCCATAAGCTTCAGGGTCATGGCAATGACACCTGCGACTGCCGGGACATCATGTATAATTACAAGACTATTGCTCTTGTTTAGCTCCTCCATCATGGGTTTAGAGAACATATTGCCGTAATCAACGTGGTTGGCGCCATTGACATGATATTTTTTATACTGTGCTTCATCACGAAAATCGACAAACGTACAATTTTTCAGCTTTCTTGCATCCGCTTCATTTATGATCAGCGAACAAAAATCCTTTTTGTTGGCTGCAATGAGGTCCTCAAGAAGTTCCGTGTTGCCCACCGTGGCATACCCCGCCTTTTTCCATCCCTTTATACCGTCTCTCATCCAGTAGACATTTTTGTATCCATTTGCAACCGCCAGCCTGGCGGCATGATAGGATTTCCATCATGTGCCTGACGCGCAATAGGTTACAATGGGAGTATTCTTGTCTTTTGGAAGCTGTGCTATGTCAAAGTCCACCTTGTCCAAGGGTAAATCACAACATTTGTGATCCTTCGGAACCATGCAAGTTATGTGGACTGTGCCGCCGGGATGACCCTTCATGAAATCGGTTGTGTGGCTGTGACATGCAACCACTGTCGCACCATCTTTGTGAAGCTTTTTTGCCTGTTCCAGGCTTACTGCTTTGAACCCGTCTCCCCCTTTATCGGGCGCGGGTACCTTGGCTGCAAAACCGAGTGTTGAAAACCCGAACATCAGAAATAATGATATAGCAAGAACTAATGTCTTTCTGTTCATTCTCAATTACCTCCTTTTTCTCTGAATGTTTTTGTTCTCTGATA
>JAIOSR010000324.1 GCA_021107495.1 Desulfobacterales bacterium
AAAATTATGCGAAGAATTTTGAGGAAGATCGCAGAAGGTAAGATTGACGAGCTTGGAGACACATCCACCCTCGCAGAGCCTGATGTAGTGGACAATCTGGTGGGGGGTAGGCAGTAGCCTGTTAATTCATATCGATAACCCATGGACGGGGAAGATCTTCTTTTTGATGTAGGCAGACACCCTTCGTGCCTCCCGGAAAGCCTTTTCCTTGACCTCGCCCTCGGTGTGGTAAGGGTGGTCATAGAGACTTCCCACTTCCTTTTCCGGCCCAAACATCATTCCGCCCACGAGGCCTGCGAACTCATCCATTGGCTCCACATGGTTCAGGATGGCCCAGGCTAAGGTCCAGCATCGCGCAGTGCGATAAAGATCGTAGCCTCCTCCGCCAAGGCCTAAAATTTTGGGACAAATCTTACTGATTTCCTTTACGGCCCTCTGATAACTGTTGTTTGTAAGCTTCAGGTGGGTGAGGGGATCGGAAACCAGGCTATCAGCCCCGAGTTCGGCTACAATAATATCAGGTGAAAAGGCCCTGATCAGGGGAAACACAGTTGTATCAAGGGCAAAGTCATAAACCTCGTCGTCGGTCCCCGGCTCCAGGGGAAAGTTGATGGTAAAACCCTTACCCTCTCCTTCTCCAATCTCGGTCTCGAAGCCGGACCAAGGGTAAAGTGTTTTTCCTGTTTCATGAAGGGAAACAAAAAGGACCCTTGGGTCTTTATAAAAGGCATCCTGAACACCGTTTCCGTGATGGGCATCAATATCCACATAGGCAATCTTCAGTTCCGGCGATCTCTTAAGAGCGTACATAATGGCAATCGCTATATCGTTGAGATAGCAAAAACCCTCGGCGGCGCCCGGCATGGCATGATGAAACCCCCCTAAGGGATTGAAGGCAACGAGGGCATCGTCCTTAACAAGACGATCCATAGCTTCATAAGTTCCTCCTGCTGCCAGTAATGACCATTCATAGATCCCGGAAAGTATGGGGTTATCCTCGGTTCCGATGCCCCGCTCAAGCATAGCGAGACGTACTTCTCCACCGCTTGCTTCTTCCAGGAGGTTGATGTAGTCGGGCTCATGAAAAAGGTTCAGGAGGGGCCTGGGCAATGCCTCAGGTTCGAGGACTGTCATCCAGGGGTGATTCATCACCCCGTACCGGGTACAAAGATCGTAGGTTTTTGCCGCCCTCTCAGGCTTGAACGGATGGTCCGGCCCGAAGTCAAACCAGCCCATCTCGTCCGAATATACAAAGATTGAGCCTGCTGTTTGTAAGTCCTTCTGTGTCAAAGTTTTCCTCGCATATTTTTTTAGATAAAGATGTTTGAATTTTAACAGAAGAAAGGAAATTGGGTCAATGAAAAAGGCCTACCTGACCGGCACGGATATGGCCCTTTGTTTTTTTTGACTTCCCCCTTAAAATGGGCTAATTTAAAAAGGTTTAAGACGATGTGTTTTAGCTCAAATACGGAGATGTTTACCCATGTCCTGGATTTACAGAATCAGCCGGCTTTCCCGTCCCGAAAAAGAAGGCCTTTACCGAATACTTATCCCGCCCGGTCTCTATCATCGTTTTGGGATAGACCCCCTTTCCTTGTGCAATGAAAAGGGGGATCAGGTCGTGCGCTTTTTTTCTCCACCAGGGGACAGGACCTGTCTGGTCGAGATCAAGCTGAGAGGGCAAGAGGACCCCCTCTACTCCATTCAGCTCACGGATACTAATGATTTTAGCCAGATTGACTGGGATTTTGTGATCGTAAACGATCCCGATTCCCCCAAGTTCAATACACATATTGACGAGGCGGGAACGGACACACTATTCGGATGGGCTTCCAGGAACCTGGCTGAGGAGGAAAGGGCCTTGGAAGCAGGACTATTTCCCGGTCAGATAAGAAAGGGCCTCGGGTTGACCCGAGATGTGATTCATGTCCTGGAGTTTTTTTGCAGGACTTTGGATATTAAAAGTATTCGACTGGAAGCCCTGTTCTATCACAATGCAATAACTTACGAGAGGTTTGGTTTCAGCTACTTTGACGGGTTTAAGCAAATGAAGAGGATCCACGACTTGTTTCAACCCGGAGGAAAACTTTTTGATAAGCTAAATGACAGCACCCCCTTTCGCAAGCCCGAGTATGGGCACACGGTCAGAGGGCGTAGCTGGGCTATACACGACGGCATTCTCACGGAAATTGATGATGACCTGCTCGATGAAGGCTGGGTTTCGCCCGTGATGTACCGGATGGTGGGAAAACCGAGGAGTATGATTACTTTCCCTGACCCTGTATATTAAACGCTTTGTTTGTGTTCACACAGCATAAGTCTCCCGGGAATGGGCGTTTACATATGAAAGGATCCGTATTGTAATGTCGTTGCAGATTTATGTATTTTTTGAGAAAAGGCTTCTGCCTTAAAGGAGTCATATGTTCATCTCTCAATTTAAAGATTGGAGTATCCGCACAAAGCTCATCAGCGTGACCCTGTTTGTTGTCCTGGTTCCTCTCCTGTGCGTCTCCTTCCTCTCTCTGAATCGTTTTGCCAAGGCCCTTAAAAATTCATCCGAGGAAGATCTGGGGCATCTCGTCAGGAACGTCTATTCCATGTGTAAGGTAGAGCAGGAGATGTCCCAGACGAAGGTGATCTCAGACCTGAACGTTGCCCGTGAGCTCCTTTATCTCCACGGCCGTGCGATCGAAACTGTACCAGACAAAAAAATTCGTTTTGATGCCGTCAACCAGTTAACGGGTGAGCACTATCCGGTCAAGGTTCCTCTCTGGAAGTTGGGTGACATGCCCTTAAGCCGGGACAACCGTTTTGTCGAAGAGGTCCGGAGGCTTGTAGGCGGGACCTGTACTATTTTTCAAAAAATTGAAGGGAATCGCCTCCTGCGGATTTCCACCAATGTTTTAGGGAAGGATGGGAAAAGGACCGTCGGAACGTTCATTCCACCCGAAAGCCCGGAGGCACAGGCAATTTTGGCCGGGCGTTCTTATAGAGGCCGGGCCCATGTGTTGGATGTCTGGTATATTACGGCCTATGAGCCTATCACGGGCCAGGATGGAATGGTGATTGGCGCCCTTTTTGTGGGTGTCAAGGAGCAAAGCAGCAATTCCTTTAAGGATGAGATAAAGCGAATAAAGGTCGGAGATACGGGTTATGTTTACATCATGGACAGCAAGGGCAGCCTAAAGGTTCATCCGGCCAGGGAAAAGGAAAACATCCTTGATTCGAAAGATTCGTCCGGCTTTAAATACATTCATGCCATGATACAGGGTGCCATGGCACTCGAAAAAGGTGAGGTCGGCACGATTCGTTACCCCTGGATTAATCCTGGGTTAGGAGAAACAAAACCGAGGCAAAAAATAAACAAATATATATATTTCGAACCCTGGGACTGGATTATCGCGGCGGGCACCTATGAAGAAGAGGTCTACCGTTCCCTGCACGAGACGGAACGATTTATCCTGATCATTGTCCTTGCGGGCCTTACCCTTGGTTTTGGCCTGACCTTCATCCTTTCCAGGGTTGTGACGAGACCAATACAGGATCTCACGGAGGTTACCGCCAGGATGGTCGGTGGTGACCTGTCTCAAAGGGTCCCGGTCGTTGGTGCGGATGAGATTGGCGTTCTGGGGGTATCCTTCAACCAGATGATAGTCCAGATACAGCATCATACGTCAAACCTGGAAAAAATGGTGGAGGCCAGGACCCGGGAACTTAAGGAATCAAGGGAAAAATACCGTGATCTCTCCCGATTTTTAAACAGCATCCTCGACAGCGCCATAGTATATGCAATCATGGCCCTCGATTTTTACGGAAACATTATCGAATTCAATAAGGGGGCGGAAAGGATTTTCGGCTGGAAAAAGGATGAGGTTCTCGACAAGAAAAATATTGGCATCACCATTACCCCTGAGGACCGCAAGAGAAGGGTTCAGGAAGAGATGTCAAAACGTACGAGGACCGAAGGGGTCTGCGAGATCGAGATGGATCGGATAAGGAAAAATGGTGACCGCTTTCCGGCCCATACCACCATAACGGCGATTATGGACCCCTCGGGCAAAACGACCGGCTTTGTGGAGATCGTCCGTGACATAACCCTGAGAAAAAGGCTTGCGAGGGAACTCCGGGAGACCAAAGAATTTCTTGAAAATATCATGGAGAGTTCGGTTGATGGAATCCTGACCACCGATCTCAAAGGGAAGATAACATACCAGAATCGCGCCATGCAGGAACTGCTTGAATACCCCAAAGAAGAGGTATTGGGGACACATATTTCTCGTTTTTATGTCAGGGGCATCCAGCAGGCCAGGCATATAATGGACCTTCTCAAGGCGGATGAAAGGGCCGAAAATTACGAAATGGAGGTGAAAAGGAAAGAAGGGGAAGTCCTCACTATCCTGACTTCGCTTTTCCTGCTCAGGGATGAGGATGGTCAGCTTATCGGCACGGCAGGG
>JAIOSR010000186.1 GCA_021107495.1 Desulfobacterales bacterium
ATTGAGAGGGAAATCAGGAAACTGGATTCGATTCCTTTCCTGATGGGCCATTCAATGGGCGGTCTTATAGCACAAATTCTTGGCAGTCGAGGGCTCGCAAAGGGCCTTATCCTGCTGACTCCTGCTTCACCCGGGGGTATTCTGGCCCTTACTCCCTCTGTTTTAAAGAGTTTCCGGAGCACACTTACAAAATGGGGCTTTTGGAAAAAGCCTGTACGCCAGACTTTTGATGAGGCGGTTTATTCGATGCTACACTTATTACCCGTTGATGAGCAAAGGCAGGCTTATAAAAAGTTCGTTTATGAGTCGGGAAAAGCGGTCTTTGAGATCGGGTTCTGGCCTTTTGATCCGAAACGGGCGACGATGGTAGATGCTGCAAAGGTGGCTTGCCCCGTGCTCCTTGTTTCCGGTGGCCGGGACAGGACGACCCCTGCATCGGTGAACGTGAAAATTGCAAATAAATACAGGGCAGTGTCAACCTACAAGGTGTTTCCGAATAACGCCCAGTGGGTATTAGGGGAGCCGGGGTGGGAGAAGATAGCAGCATATGTCTCGGATTGGATGGATCGCGTGTCGGCTGTTCCCTCTCAGGCCCTCGTGGTTAAGACCGAAAAACCTAAATATGTGGCAGGCAGGAAATCAAATGTCTTTCACCGTCCTGATTGCAGACAGGCCCAAAGGATAAGTCCGGAAAATATAACGGAATTTGGAAGCAGAGATGAGGCGGTAAAGAGCGGAAGGAGATCGTGTGGTATTTGTGGGCCATGAGTAATACCTGCGTGGCCTTAGAAAAAATGGGGCGTATGGGTTGAACGTAGCGGATAGCTGCTTATTTTTTAATAGTAATTAAATTTCCCCTTAATAATTTTGATTTACTACTCGGCCATTTCGCCGGCCTTTCACGTTGGCGCGGCCTTCACTCATAGGCCTGTGCCTGAAGGGTGGCCGAGCCTGAGGCCTTTCGTGAATAGCCTGGGGTTAGGATTAAGGGAAACATGAAGAGTAAAGGAGTATATATTATGACCGACAAAAGCAAGACCTTGAAAAAATCATCGATTGTTGTCTGGACTCTGTGTTGTCTTATTTTGGGGTTTGCTGCAGCAACGCTGCTCGATCCGATTTCTGAGACTAAGGCCCAGACAAGTACCCTTCTGCCTGCCGCCCCCGGGTCCTTTTCCCAATTGGCCAAGAAGGCCAGCCCGTCGGTTGTGAATATCCGTACGGTCAAGGTTGTGAAGGGCATGGGAAGGTCTCCTATGCCTTTTAGCCAGAATGATCAGTTCAAAGATTTTTTTGAACGTTTCTTCAAGGACCAGATGCCCAAGGATTTCAAACAGAGAAGTCTCGGCACCGGTTTTATAATCGACAAGGCGGGGTTTATACTTACCAACAACCACGTGGTGGAAAAGGCTGATGAAATAAAGGTGAGACTTTCTGATGAGAGAGAATTTACAGCGAAAATCATAGGCCGCGATCCCAAAACCGATCTGGCCCTAATTAGTATTGAAGGCGCGAGTAATCTCACGCCCCTGTCATTAGGCGATTCGGACATACTCGAAGTTGGGGACTGGGTGGTTGCCATTGGAAATCCTTTTGGCCTTGGTAATACGGTAACTGCAGGTATCGTAAGCGCAAAATACAGGCAGATCGGCGCGGGATCTTACGACAATTTTATCCAGACCGATGCATCCATCAATCCCGGAAACAGCGGGGGGCCACTCCTGAACAGCGCAGGTGAAGTTATCGGGATCAATACGGCCATCTTCTCCCAGGGCGGCGGAAGCGTGGGTATTGGTTTTGCCATACCCGTTAACATGGCCAAGGATCTTCTCCCCCAGCTCAAAAAAGGGAAAGTGATCAGGGGGTGGCTCGGTGTGATGATCCAGAAAATAAGCTCTGACCTTAAAGACAAACTCAGGCTCAAAGATGAAAAAGGGGCTTTAGTTGCGGATGTCATAGCAGATGGCCCGGCAGAAAAGGCGGGCCTGAAGCGTGGGGACGTGATTGTCTCTTTTGACGGAAAGGAGATCAAGGAAACCCACGAACTTCCCTATGTTGTGGCGGCAACTCCAGTGGGCAAGAAGGTAGAAGTTGAGGTGATCCGGAAAGGCCTCAAAAAGAGTTTTGATGTGAAGATTGAGGAACTCAAAGGCGATAAGGAATCCCCTGCCGTTAGAGAGGAAAGGACCAATCTCGGTCTGACAGTAAAAGAAATCACTCCCGAACTTGCAAAAAATTTGCGTCTGCCGGATACAAGCGGGCTCGTTGTGTTTCAGGTTAAAGATAATTCCCCGGCAGCAGAGGCAGGCATAAGTCCGGGCGATATCATTTTGGAGGTGGACCAGGATCCGGTAAACGATATTGCGCAATTCAGCCGTAAGATTGACACCTACAAATCGGGAGATACTGTCCTTTTCCTGATAAAGCGCCGGGGCGCCACACTTTATTTGACAGTGAAAGTGGAGGAATAGTCTGTCGGTTATCTTAAAAAGGGCATGATTGAAAAAAACCCTCCCCTTGTTTTAAAGGGGAGGGTTTTTTATTTGAAATTGGAGAGTATTTTTTTAAAGGCTAAACACTATTTAGTGCCCATCCATTAATGAAATAAGGGGACTCTCAAGTGTCCGGTTCAGAAATGAGTAATTTTTTACAAGGTCAAGAAAATCAAGGGATTAGGCGGAGACGTACTGTAGTACGTCGCACAACGAATACCGCCGATTGACGCTGAGATTGTGAAAAAGGGCCATTTCTGGATGGACACTATTTGGCCTGCAGTACCTTCCCTATTGTCATGATTTCCGCTTCTTTGGTCCCTTCATAGAGTTCAAGAATTTTGGCATCACGATAATATCTCTGGACATCATATTCCTCGATATAGCCATAACCCCCGTGGATTTCCAACGCTGCGTTGGCGCAAAAAACAGCGGTTTGGCCC
>JAIOSR010000455.1 GCA_021107495.1 Desulfobacterales bacterium
AGCTTAAAAGCTCCATGCACGATTCCGGCAATTTTACATATTATCAAATCACACTAACAACCTAAAAAAACCGTAAGATTTTAGCCTTTTATAAAATCCGGGAATGTTTACCCTAACGTTGCAAAAGCCGAGGATGCCGCTCGTAGATCCCGTCTCGGCGGGGAGGTCTAAGGCGTCGAGAGTGAAGCTGTAGTACTTTACCGCGAACCCTTGACAACGCAAGAGATGTGGCATCCTCGGCTCTCCCATCGGGTAAATAACATGGCTGTTTTTCGTTGTTTTCAGGATGTCACCTGGAGTGTATTCCAACAACCTATCCAAAAAGTTTGAAAGAGGTTACTATACCAGTCTTTAAACCCAATTTGCCATGTTATTTATGCAACTATAGGGTTTACCTTACCAGTTCCGATACATTTACAATATTAAACTCGGCCTTTATTCCGGAATGATACTCTGTTAATACTTCCAGCGTCTCTTTGTGGGGATGACCGATTCCAATGGCAAAACCCGAATGCCTTGCCATGCTCAAGAGACGTTCCAGTTGTATCCTTATTGCCTTTGGTGCCAGGTCGTTATCCAAAAATACACTCCTTTTGGCGGCAGGTAGACCCATATTTTTTGCCAGTTTAAAGCCAACAGTATTGCTCGTCGTTCTGCTGTCAATATAAAATAGATTCCTTTTTTTCAATTCCCTTAAGACAACCAACATCTTGTCACGGTTTTCTGTAAAGGACGATCCCATATGGTTGTTTACTCCCCGGGCCCCGGGAATATCTTTCAAATCTTTATCCAGAATTCGCAGGATCTCTTGTTCTTCCATGGACAGGAACAAGGCCCCGGGACCAGGATTAACAGACGGGTAATGTTTTGGCTCCATAGGCAAATGCAGTATAATCTCACAGCCATTTTCATTAGCTTCCCTGACTATCAGGTCAGTATAAGGCGCGCATGGGAGAACCGAAAGACTGATCGGCAGATCCAAATGAATAAATGAAGACGCTATGTCCGGATCGTATCCCAGATCGTCAATAATAATGGCTACCCTGGACCGCACATCTTTAACAGGTAATCGCCGGCTATCAAAACTTAGGACAATCTTGTGGGTGTAGAAATTCTGTGCAGAGATATGACAAACAATTCCGTTGTCAGGCGTTTTTTCATATCGATAGCTTATTTCCGGCCCTAATGCGGCCAGATCATTCGTAATGATTATCTGAAGATTGCTCGTGCATTGGCTATCAGGACATTTAACGTAAATCTCCGTAAAATCCCAGACATTGCCATTTTGATGTCTTGTCTCAACATTTTGAAAGGAGATATCCCTTTCCCGGACCCCACTCCTGTACAGGGATTCATAAATAGCATAGTCTATATCCCTGATTTTCTCGCGGAGATCGCTCCTTGAAGAGTAGATTTCTTCGTAGACAGAGGGGGATATCCTGACTTTGTTGCTCGATGAAAAAAAGTATGCACCCAAAAAAATGAGGCCGGCTAAAGACACTGGCAGCAACATCAGGAAAAATAAACGTTTTTTCGCTATCATTCATGAACCGGTCTTTATCTGGGAAAAAATGCCCCAGGTCTTAAGCAACTGCATCGCATGGCGTACCTGGTTGTCCTTTTCAAGAAGCATCTTGACCTTTTTGTCCTTTTGGTTTTCCGCCTCATTTTCCTTTTGCTCTTTACCTTCCTCCTCTTCCTTGGCCATATGGCGCTTAAGGTCCTCCTCCCTCATGAAACGACGGGTGTCTTTTTCCTTTTCCTTATTCGTAGGAACGAAAGGCAACTCAATATCGGGAGTAATACCGCTCAACTGAATCGATTTGCCGCTGGGTGTATAATATCTTGCAGTTGTTAAGCGCAGGCCGGATCCGTCGGACAGGGGCAGAATGGTCTGAACCGAACCTTTCCCAAATGTTCTTGTGCCTAAGATTAAAGCCTTTTTATTGTCCTGCAGTGCCCCTGCGACGATTTCCGCAGCGCTGGCACTTCCGCTGTTGACCAAAACAATGATCGGATAATCCCTCGGTTCTCCGTTCTTATGGGCCATTGCTTCAACATTTTGAGAGCTGTTCCTCCCTTTTGTGCTTACGATCACGCCGGATTCAAGAAAAACATCCGATACGTCAACGGCCTGATTAAGCAGTCCACCCGGATTATTCCTTAAATCTAAGATTAACCCCTTCAATTTTCTATCCTTTTCCAGTTCATCGAGGCTTGATTCGAGGTCGTCAGTTGTCTTGCTCCTGAAGTTTGAGATCCGAACATAACCGATTTCGGGGGCCAGAAGGTAATGCCTAACGCTCCGCAGGGGAATGACATCCCGCGTTATGGAAAACTCAAGGGGCTTCTCCTCCCCTTCTCGCATGACCGTCAATTTAACTTTTGTGCCTTTGGGGCCCCTGATATTCTTGACGGCATCCATCATTGTCATATCCTGAGTGGATTTGCCTTCAATCTTAACGATTTTATCTCCTGCCTTTATCCCGGCCTCATACGCCGGCGTGCCCTCAATAGGCGATACAACAGTAAGGATGTTGTCCTTTATGGTTATTTCGATACCCACGCCGGAAAAAGATCCCCTCGTCTCCATCATCAAGTCCTGGTGTTCTTCCTTTGTCATAAAGGAAGAGTGGGCATCAAGGCTGCGGACCATTCCTCTAATGGCGCCATAAATCAGTTCTTTAGAGTCCTGCGGTTCCACATAGTTCTTTTCTATCTGCCTCAAAACCTCTGTAAAAATCTCAATATTTTCATAAACCTCATCGGTGTCCGCCTTCACCTCTCCACTATTCCCGTTCAGAAACATGGATCCTGCAACAAAGAAGGATATCAAAATAATATTAAGTACGAGTTTTTTCTTGGAAACTGACATTTTTCCGGCTCCTGACGTTTTTTTTGTTGAGAAGATACGTTTCTTCCAACTTACTGAATATGTTCGGAAGTATTACATAAAACCTTTAGTTGATTTGCACAGTAAAAACAACTAAAAAAATTTAGCGAACCTTCAGCCACTTCAAGGGATCCAGATTCTTCCCTGCTCTTCTGATTTCAAAGTAGAGCCTTCCTCCTTTTGAGGATCCGTTTATTCCCACCAGGCCGATTGTTTCACCCTTTTCCAGTACATCCCCTTCTTTCGTTTTTCTTTGGGAAAGGTGCGCTGATATGGTAAAAAACCGTGAACCGTGATTAATAATGATAACCTCTCCGTAACCCTTAAGCCTTCCTGAAAAATCTACCCTCCCGGGAAATACGGCCTTTACAGCGGCATCTGAAGACCCCTCAATAAAGATACCTTTCTGGGACTTTGGCCTCTCAAACCCCAAGCGTTTATATCCTTTGACGATTTTCCCTTCAACCGGAAATGGCAATTGCCCCTTGGAATTCGCGAAACGGTAGGTACGTTTTTCTTTATAGGTATCTTTTTTTTCTATTTTCAGCAGGGTTTGCTTAAGGTTTTGGGCTGCGAAAGCAAGTTCCTTTACTGCCGTTTCATAAAACTCCTTTTCTTTGTGGATTTTCATGAGATGAATGACCTTTTTTTCAAGACCTTCTCTCAAGGACGCCAGGTACATTTTCTCTTTATTTTTGGTTTCTTCTTTCTTATCGAGTTGTTCCTGTATCAAAAGTATTTGCTTTCTGTATTCATGTTCTTCTTCAGATAATTTGACCAACATCTTTCGGTCCTGTTCAAGGAATGCCCCAAGGTATTTCGATCTTTGCCAAAATTCATTCAGGTCCCCGGCATTGGCTAAGATTTTGAAATACCCTTTCCTGGCGTATTTATATAAGGAGACCAGTCTATCGGCCATCTGTGTCTCAGCCCTCTTCGATGAACGCTCCAGAAGCGACTGCCTGCGTTTCAGCTTTTTAGCTTCCTTCGCACCGCGACGGATTTTTTTCCCGAGTTCCTCTACTAAGTTCCTTTTTTCCTCTACCTCCTGTTCAAGATCAGCCAATATGGCCAGAATGTCTCTTTCCCGGGAATTGAACGTCTTGAGCTTCTGCTTTTCCCGGGAAAGCTTGGTTTCTATTCTTTTGATTTGATCTTCCTTGGCCCCGGAAGTCGGAGCGGAATTGGCTTCAGGAATTACCGTTAAGGCGTTGAATAAAAATATGAAGGGAATGATCAGAGTCTTTGAAAGTGAAAACATAATCATACATCAAAAAAGCGGCCCACGGCGATAAAGCTCCCTATCAAACCCAGGGCCACACTTATAAAAAGGATAGAAAAGACATATTCATTTGGCAGGAAAACAAAATCCAGTACGGCAAGACCCAAGAAATGCATCTTTTTTGCTGAGAGAAGGAGGTACCCCGCAAACAGGGCCAAAAGGGCCACGATTCCGCTCAATATGCCCTGAATCACTCCTTCCAATAAAAAGGGCGCCTTTACAAACCAATCTGTGGCTCCCACTAATTTCAGGATTTCAATCTCCCCTCTTCGCGAATAAATGGTCAGTTTAATCGTGTTCGTGACAATAAAAAGGATACCCATGCAAAGAAGTCCCCCGATAATGAAACCAACAAGCCTGACCATGTTCATGAGACCCTTGAACCGTTTCAGCCACTCTTCACTGTACTGTACCTCATCCACACCCTCAATGCTCTCGAGCTCATTTTTCATCTTAAGGGGATCTGTTTTCTGACCATCACCATCCTTGAAAATCACCTCAAAAGAAGCCGGGAGCGGATTCACCGACATTCCCTCAAGAAGCCCTGCATGGGAACCCAAGGCCTTTCTCAAATCCCTCAGTGCCCCCTCTTTTGAAATA
Source organism: Desulfobacterales bacterium (assembly GCA_021107495.1). Taxonomy (GTDB): domain Bacteria; phylum Desulfobacterota; class DSM-4660; order Desulfatiglandales; family Desulfatiglandaceae; genus JAIOSR01. The sequence continues at coordinate 4,776 of JAIOSR010000455.1, forward strand.
AAGCGCTTGATTTCCGCTCCCTGCAATTTTCTGATAAGGGAGGCTATCTCATCATTTTTGGTCTCACTGGTTCCATCCTTTAAATAAACGGACATGGTAAGTGATTGTCCCCATCCCCCCAACCAGGCGTTCAAGTTTACAAACAGGATCAAGAATGTGCCGAAAATCAGCAGCGACACCACCATGGTGCTCAGGCCAATGGCATGAAAAACCCTGTTGTTCAGGATACTTGTAAGTGCCTGCCTGAAAAAATACATCCACAATCTGAATCTCATTTTTATCCTGTAATCCTTCCGCGATTCAAAAGGATCGTCCTCTGCTCGGTATCTTCCAGCAGGTCCCGGCTGTGTGTGGCAACAACCACGGTAGTTCCCTTCATATAAACGCTCCTGAAAAGGACCATAATGTCTTTTGTAAGTTCCGGATCCAGATTCCCCGTAGGTTCATCTGCAAGAAGAATCAAAGGATCCTTAACGATAGCCCTGGCAATAGCTACCCTCTGCTGTTCTCCTCCGGATATTTGTAGCGGGTAGGCCGTCTGTTTTTCCGCCAGACCTACCAGCCTCAGGGCCTGATGGGTCTTTTTCCTGATAAATGAACGGCGTTCACCGGTGACCTCCAGGGCAAGGGCAACGTTTTCAAAGAGAGTTTTTCTCGGCAACAATTTGAAATCCTGAAAAACAAAGCCTATTTTTCGTCGCAGAAGGTCAAGTTTTGTGCGGCTGATGCGATTCAGGTTAATCCCATCAATCAATATATGACCGCTGACAGGCCTTTCCGCCCCAAAGATCAACCTGAGAAGGGTCGTCTTCCCTGCCCCGCTGGGACCTGTTATAAAAACGAACTCCCCTTCACGAATCCTCAGATCCACATCACGAAGGGCGACATTAGAACCAAAATTTTTGAAAACATGAAATAACTGGATCATAATTTAAGTGAACTAAAGTGAATAAAGTGAACTAAAGTGAGCTAAAATAAGTAGAGCTGTAACAGTTCAATAAATAGGGGTAGACCCATTTGTATACAAACTTTTTGGATTCCCGCTTTTGCAGGAATGACAAACAGTTATCTTATTCCGTCATTCCCGAATAGGCAGGAAACCATAAGCTATTACCCTTATCTATTTGAACAGATACGCAAAGCTTTTCAACTTTAGGCACTTTAGATCACTTTAGACATTTTAGGCACTTTCCAGTCAATATTCACCAATGGCCCTTCGCAGTCTGGCCTTGGCCAAGTTGTGATCATAAAGCGCCCTGTAGTAATTCATGCTGCCTTCGGTCAGAAGGGTCTGGGCATCGAGCACCTCGGTGGAGGTAGTCACCTGGGCCTTGTATCGCTCTTCGCTTACCCTTAAATTCTCCTCTGCCTGCTCAACTGCCCTGCGCGTAGTAGGGATGTTTTTTTCTGCTTCTTCCAGGGCCAGCAACGCATCCTTTATTTCAAGTCGTATGCCGTCCTCCAATGCCTTTTTCGTCTGTATAAGTTCCTTTTTGAGACTCAGTTTTTCTCTCACCTCATAATAGGTTTTTCCCCATTCCCAGAAGGTCCATTTAACACCTGCCATGACTTCCCAACTGTTGGCATCGTGAAAGGGACTGCCCGACACATCAGGGTGGTCCCCCTCCTTAATATAATCGTATGTCAGGGCAACCTCGGGGTAATTCTTACTTTTGACAAGTCTTATTTGCTGGTCTGTCTGGTCTATATTGATATCAAGGAGCTTTATCTCCGGGCGGTTTTCCAGGGCCTTCTCCATGCAATTCTCAAAGTCCTTTTTCTCCGGCCTATAAACAAGGATGTCCTTTAGCTCCACCGGCGCACTGATTTGTCTTGACAAAATCGTATTGAAATTGGCACGGGTAAGCTTGGTTGCATTCAGCGCTTTTACCAGATCTTGTTGTGCGTTGGCCAACTCTACCTGTGACTTCAGAAGATCGTTTATGGGAATCATCCCCACCTTATAAAAACTGCTCGCTACCTTGACATGAGATTCCAGTGATTCCACGGCCTTCTTTGCCACTCCCAAAGCCTTATCCACTCCTAAAATATCAAGATACGTCTCTTTCACCTTCAAAACGAGGTCGAGTTTTTCCAGTTCAACCTCCATCTCTGATTGGTCTATTCCCAGCTCGGCAAGCCGGTAAGAACTGGTAAGGGCAAAACCCGTAAAAACAGGTTGGGTTACGGTTCCTTTCCATTGGTAGTTATCTTGAGTATTCTGATCCCTGCCGGGAATGGTTCCGAAAATTCCCAAAGATACGGGCGCGCTCTTATACACCTCACTCAGTCTGGTATATCCATAGGACGTGCTCAATTTGGGCAGGAATTCAGCCCTGGCCCGTTTCCTGACATTGCCGGCCTGTTCAATTTTTTCCTTTTTTGCCTTGAGTGACCAGTTATTTTCCAGGGCCTCTGCAATACTTGCCTCTATGGTATAGACCTTTTTTTCCTGTGCAAGGGCCGCGCTCGTCTGAAAAGCCAGGGACAGCAAAATGACCGGTATTAAAAAAATTAATGAAGCCTTGGACTCCATGCTTGGTTCCTCCGTTTATCATATAATTATTGGGTATTTATTAGAACAGGGACAAAGAGATGTCAATGCAAACTTCCTCTCTTGTCCCGGCTTGACACCACGGGAACGCCCAGATAAGATTATAATTCAAAAACTGTTTAGGAATATCAATCTTGGTGGACTCGTAAAAAGTCCATCGATCCCGCAAAGCGGGAGGGTGCGGGTGGAACCATTTGAATTCACTTCAAATGGCGGGGGAGGTGTAGCCCTCCTCCGCCGAGTAAAAAGGCGCAAAGCAACTTTTTACGAGGTTATCAATCTTGTTCAACAACAAATCAAAATACCTGTGGCTTGCCCTTATCATACTCTTGCTGCTCTTGTGGTCCAAAAGGGAAGACCTCTTTGTTCTCTTTCAGACCAGGCCAAACGCAGAGACCCTTGATTTCAACCTTCCTGTAATCGATTCTGAGTCCGGACCCATTATTATATCCGCTGACGAAAAAATTAACACGGATGTTTTCAAGAAAGTCCATCCGGCGGTTGTAAACATCGCAACCACAACCCTTAGCATGAATTTCTGGATGGAAATCATACCGAAAGAAGGTCAGGGTTCAGGTTTTATTATAGACAGGAATGGATACATCCTTACAAACAATCATGTTGTGGCCAAGGCCCAGAAAATTACCGTGACCATGGCCGACGGGAAAAAGCATGCTGCAACCCTCGTGGGCAGGGACCCATCCTCCGACCTGGCCGTGATTAAAATTCCTTCCAGAGTCGTTGATGTTGTATCTAAACTCGGAGATTCGGACAGGGTTCGGGTCGGCC
>JAIOSR010000440.1 GCA_021107495.1 Desulfobacterales bacterium
AACCTGCCGGGACATAGTAATCACAGAAATTGGCCCTCTCCTTATCCACAACCCGTTCCGCAGAGACTTCCCTGCAATCGTTGTAGGCATGGGGGTCATAGAATTTGCATTGCTTGCAGCATCTAAGATCTCTGCCGCAATGAGGGCAGATATCGTTTCTGCCCACACTATCATTAAGATTGTTTTCTTCTCCACAAAAGACACAGTTCATATTCTCTCTTCCTCCGTCAATGACAAACAACATTTTGAGGTATCTGCTCAATATTCGGGGAAACTCGGATTTATGCAGACATCTCTTGAATAACGATCGGCGTCCGCCAGGGCATTATGGACTAAAGCCGCTACATATTTGGCTATTACATTTTGAGTAAGGTCTCACTTTTTGAGAAGTTACCATTTTGACATCTCTCACCATAACGGCTAAAATCATTGTATGAAATCCAATAAACCGGACTACAGTATCATAGATCATACAGCAGATCTGGGCATAACTGTGCACGGCACAGATATTAGAGACCTGTTCGAGGAGGCCGCCAGATCAATAACACATCTGATGGTCAGGGCAAATCCTGCTAAGGAAATCAAGACCGTAAAACTCTCGGTCACAGGTTGTGATTCAGCCGACCTGATGGTCCGCTGGCTCGGGGAAATACTCTATCTTCTCGATGGGGAAAACAGAGTGGTCATCCATATGGGAATTGATTCCATTTCCCCTTCCCTTCTCAATGCTACCCTAAAAACGGTCTCTTTTGATCCGAACACCGATGAAATCCTTTATGAAATTAAAGCGGTCACCTACCATCAAATCGAAGTCGCGGAAAAGGCCGACCACTGGGAGGCACGGATCATTTTCGATCTGTAGGAGGCGAAGCCATGGACATCAAGCTAAAAAAGATCGACGAATACCGCTGGCTCATTCCGAAGACCGGTCCCATGCGCGTACCAGGCATGGTTTTTTCCAGCTCTGAGTTGATCAAGTCGGTTCAGAAGGACCAGAGCCTGGTCCAGGTGGCCAATGTTGCTACCCTGCCCGGTATCGTGGGGCACTCCCTGGCAATGCCCGACATACACTTGGGTTACGGTTTTCCCATCGGAGGGGTCGCAGCATTTGACCTGGAAGAAGGCATCGTTTCTCCCGGCGGGGTCGGTTACGATATTAACTGTGGCTGTCGGCTTATGACCACCATGCTCCGTGCCGCCGAAATCCGACCGATGATCAAAGACCTGGTCTCGGCCCTGTTCAAAGATATACCCACCGGCGTAGGATCTACCGGCCCCATTTCCCTCTCAAAAAAGGATGAGGCCAAGGTAGCTGTTGAAGGCGCTGCCTGGGCCGTGAAAGAGGGATTCGGCACCCCTGAAGACCTGGAAAGGACTGAAGACCACGGGGCAATAGAGGGTGCGGATCCTTCGCTCCTGAGTGAACGGGCCGTCAAAAGGGGCAAAAACCAGTTAGGGACCCTCGGATCCGGGAATCACTTTCTCGAGATCCAGGTGGTTGATCAAATCTATGATCCGGAAAAGGCCAGGGCCTATAATCTCTTTGAAGGTCAGGTTACAATTTTCATGCATACCGGTTCCAGGGGCTTCGGCCATCAAATATGCGACGATTTTTTAAAGGAAATGAACAAGTCGGCCTTTAACGGGAAACAACCCTTTGAACTGCCTGACAGGCAATTGGCCTGTGCCACTTTGAAATCGGACCAGGGCCAGCGTTACCTCGCGGCCATGGCATGCGCGGCCAATTACGCCTGGGCCAACCGGCAGATCATAATGCATTGGACCCAAGAGACGCTGCTCAAGGCCCTTTCAATAAATCCTAAGGAATTAGGGATGAAACTCCTTTATGACGTGTGTCACAATATTGCCAAAATAGAATCGCACACCGTGGATGGAAAACGGGTTATGCTCTGCGTTCATCGAAAAGGGGCAACCCGTGCCTTGCCGGCCGGCCACCCCCTCCTGCCCGAAGTGTACCGCCACGTGGGACAGCCGGTCCTTATCCCCGGTGACATGGGCACCTATTCTCATATACTTAGCGGGGCTGAAGGGGCCTTGGCCCAGAGCTTTGGCTCCACATGCCATGGCGCCGGCCGCGTCCTGAGCCGGTCCAAGGCCACTAAGAAAGCAAAGGGTCGAGCCATACATCGCGAATTAGAGGATAAAGGGATCTTCGTGCAATCCAGAGGTAAAAGGACCCTCAAGGAAGAGATGCCGGAGGCATACAAAGACATTTCCCAGGTCGTTCAAGTAGTCCATGAGGCCGGTCTGGCCCATAAAGTTGCCAGGCTCAGACCCCTCGGCGTTATAAAGGGGTAAGGCTTTACTTCGGCCTTGCCAAAATCTTCTACTGAAATTCTATATCAGCTTGGTCCGCCGGGGTCAATGTAAAATAATGTGGTTCTTCTCCCAATTAGTTGGGAGAAAGGGTCCAAGGGATCCAGGATTCAAGGGTCTTTTAAAAGGGTCCAGGATTTGAGGATTCGAGGGTTCAAGTGGAGGATGTGCGAATCCATTTTTACTGAATTCTGACTTTCGATCCCGCCACACTTATGGGGGGCAAGCTCTGAATTCCGACCTCAGACCTCTGCCCTCTGTCTTTTCCCTCGACCCCTTGAATCCTGGACCCCGTGAACCCTTCATTTAGATCAACTCTTTTGGAGATGATCCAATAATGTTATTC
>JAIOSR010000284.1 GCA_021107495.1 Desulfobacterales bacterium
ATTGCCTTCACTTATCACATGAATACGGGAAACAACGGAATCATTAAAACCTCCATGTTTTTTTGAACAAGCGATCTCGCATTCCTTGCAGCCCGTACATTTTGTAGGATCCAAAGAGAGCATTTTGGCCGTCATATCGGTGCCCCTTTTCTTTTCTGAAGTGTTACATGACGGTCAATTATGGATTCTACATAATAACCTGAGTGCCATGCAATGTTGGTTCACCAAGCTGAACTTTTTCTATTCTATTCTAACCAAATAAAGACCTTTGTCAAGCAGCATTGTCATAAAAACTTATTTTGCCATTACATAATATGTTACATTGTGCTATATTGAGTTTTTTGTCTTACTAAATCGAAAACAAAAACATTCATTGATCGTTCATGATACTGAACTATCGATGTAACTATGTTCGCCATACTAAATATTTAGATCTGTTACCGGTAGGACTGGCCTTAGGAAGAAAAAGCATCAAAGCACGAGAATCCCATCAACTTCGAGATCCCTCTACTCCTTATGATGCCCGTTTTGGAGTCAAAAAGGGCGATACAGGTTCTAAAAAAAACCTATGTTTGGGAAATAAACTTATAATATTCACCAAGTTAGCATGGCCTGAATCCAGATCGAGTTCGCGCCATTAGCCCCGAAAGCATCTCCCGTATCCGAATATCATACAATTACTTTGTAAAAATGACTTGCAATTTTACAAAATAGATGTATAATTGCACCATGAAAAGCCCTTATGTAAATCGTTTGCTCAGGGTCCCGGAACGTTCTTTTTTCCTTTTCGGCCCGAGGGGGGTTGGAAAAACCACATGGCTTAAACAAGTCCTGCCAGATGCCCTTTTTTTTGACCTTCTTGACACCTCTTTATACTTAGATCTATCTCAAAGGCCGCACAACCTGGAGCCGATGGTTGGCACCCTGCCAGCGGATTCATGGGTGGTTATTGATGAGATACAAAAGACTCCCGACCTCCTTGACGAAGTTCACCGGTTGATTGAAACAAAAGGCTGGAGGTTCGCCCTGTGCGGTTCTTCAGCAAGAAAGTTGCGTCGTGGCGGGGTAAATCTTTTAGGAGGAAGGGCCGTTACCCGCAATCTTACCGCCTTTTCATGTCAGGAACTGGGTGATGCCTTTGATATTGAGTTTTCACTCCAGTGGGGATTTCTGCCATATGTCCAACTTGACCGGGAAAATGCCCCCGATATCCTGAATTCTTATGTCAACACTTATATCAAGGAAGAAATCAGGGAGGAGGGCATAGTAAGAAGCCTGCCCCCGTTTTTGAGGTTTTTAAACATTGCAGGCCAGTTAAACGGTCAACTGGTCAACGGTCAGAATATTTCTCGTGAGGCTGGTGTACCAAGAAGCAGCGTGGACGTCTATTTCTCAATCTTAGAGGATACACTTCTTGGGCATTTTCTTCCTGCATACAGGCCGAACATTAAGGTCAGGGAGCAGTCCCACCCGAAATTTTACTGGTTTGATCCGGGGGTTGCCCGGGCCGCAGCAGGCCTTCTCTTTGAACCGGCGGACAGGCTCTGGAAAGGCATTGCCCTTGAAAATATGGTTTACCATGAATTAAAAGTTCACAACCTTACCCAGAACAAGAACCGGAACATATCCTTTTACCGGACAGGCAGCGGGGTTGAAATCGATTTTATTATCGAGACCAAGAAGAGACGGCAGTCATCAAATGCCCACGTTATATGCCTGGAAGTGAAAATGGCGGAAAAATGGAACAGGACGTGGGAACGTCCCATGCGTTCTTTGAGCAGCTCGGGCCGTATTAACGTCGACGGGATGTTTTGCATCTACACGGGCAAAAGGGCATATCACTTTGATGGTATAGATGTTCTGCCGGTACAGGATTTTTTAGAACGGCTGCATCAAGGGCAAGTTTTTTAATCCGCCAAATTTTGGCAGGCGGGCGCCGGTCATAGATCCCGTTCCAGCGGGGAGCTGCGGTGCCCTGGGCTTTCCCGACTCGTCAGGTGTAGCGTAGCAAAGACCAAAGGGTAAACAACACGCCATAAAAGGCATTGATCAACCATATCACCAGAAGTGATTCCCCGCATATTACCTAAAACCGATGAACCATGTTGGAATTAATCGTTTTGACTTTATTTGGTTTTTCGTCCATAGTGGTAGCACTTTTTTGATATCAATAAGATTGCTTGGTTCGACCACAGACCAGTGATAACTTAGATGTAATTCGATTTCCGTATATCCCGGATTTTAGTAAAACAGGGAGCGATATCAATCATCAATTAATCTAATTACTTAAAGCGTAACCATTAAAACTTTCCGTATTATAATACGGAAACATTCGGTCTATTGCAGCATTTCAAAATTAAAGATGAGAAACCATTGTAACCTCCTGGTTTTATTAACTGTTAATTGTAACAATCCTTTCTTTTCAAATTAAATTCTAAAATATTTTATTGTCCGTATTTTTCGATTTCAGTATGATGTTTTTAAACTGGTAAAGGCTTGATTTATGCAATTATGGCGGAATTTGTTCAACTGTCCATACCGGCAAATTTGCCGCCTACTCTATGTTCGGCACAAATAAATGAAAAAGCATAAGACATACGAGCACAACGGTTTAAACGAAAGGCAATGCGACGAGTTCAACGCTGCAAAGACCCTAAGAGGACTCTCATATATTGCACTCCTTTATATTGAATATTACATCAACGAAATTTTAATTCGTAAACTCATACACCCTGAAAAAATAATCGATGAGAACGAATTGGGATCATTCAAGAACAAACTGACTATTCTTGAAGCTTTAGGCATTTTTGATGATCATCCTAAACTTTTAAGTAATATTACTTTGATTCAACGTATAAGAAACTATTTCGCACATAATTTACTGGCATCAGAAAGAGCTCCAGAACCTGTAATAAATCGTATTAAGCGATTGGTCTATTTTGATCGAAAGAATATGGTTGTCGAGTATGATGTTCCTTGGAGTGAACACGTAGACCCGCTAAAATCTCAGTTACACGTATGTTCTATTTCGACTACCAATGTTCTTATTAGCATTTTTTTTGGAATTCCAGGCCTCTCAGGTAAAAACCATGAAGCCGAACCAAACGCTTAACTCAGACGGCTCATACCGTGGCATTTCGGTCTTAATTGAAGTTAACATAAATCTGGGTTTACCGTAAAGTTATGACAGTTAAGTAGCCGCTGGTTAGCTCTGCGTTAAATTAATTGCATAACCTTTTTCCAGGCGGAGTATGAACACACCTTCAAATAATCCATGCGACAACTGTGGAATCTGTTGTTTGGCTTTTGCACTTCCTCCCTTCGATGCCAACGAGTTGGTAA
>JAIOSR010000252.1 GCA_021107495.1 Desulfobacterales bacterium
ATCCACGGCTAAAGGCGTGGCTTTCTGCGGGCGGGGTGAAAACGAGCGGAAACCTTGATGTGTAATGCTTATTAATAATACTAAGCTGTGTTGTTTATGTAACGTTAGGGTTAACTCTCCCACAGACTCATCTGAATCATGGGTGGTTCAAGAGTCCTTTCTTGATCAGCAGCGGGTGGAGGAGGGTCAATCCTTTTTGGCCGTTCTCTTTCCGGATCGGACAGTCTGTCGCCCAACTTTTCCAGAAATTCCCCGACATTCTCGCGTGTAAGGCCGGGAATGCCCAGGTTGTGAAGCTCCTTGTTTTCTTCACAATCGGTCGTAAAGAGCGGAACGCCCGTGGAGACAAGCCGTTTAGCAAGGGTCAGGGTCTTGGTCCCTTTTTCGGCAAAAGGGATAAAGACCACGTCACTGAGCATGCAGGCTATGTAGTTTCTTTGAATAATGTTCTTTCGGGTCATCCTGGTAATATCAGGGTCAACGATTGAAAGCATCAATAACTCATTTTCCTCGGCCCTTCGAAAGTATTCATCCCTTTCCGGAAATTCATGCATCGGGGGATAAAACCTCGTCTTGAGATAAGATTCAAAACTCTCTTTTTCCAGGCCCTTGGAACTGAAAAGGGTTACGTCCTGTTTGGACCTCCAAAGCCCCAACCTGAATATCTCGGTTTCCATGACCGAAAAGGCGCTCCCAATGTAGTTTACATCATATTCCCTGATGGTGAACAGAAGCTGGTTTGTTGTCATCAGCCCGAAGCCGGTTATGGAATCTGCCGAGATGACGCCCATGGTAAAAATATCCAGGAGTTCAAGGGGACCATGATAATAGATCCGCTCAGGTGCATCCCGGTTCAGCCTTGTGATCAATTTTTGCGGGTACTCAGGTGCATCCCTTTGTAAGACTTTATATTCCATGATTTTTGCACTAAGATTTCTATGCAATAGCACAATAATAAGAAGCGGCGCAATTCCGTTTTTATACCCCTCAGCTTGCTGCAGGGAGCTTCATCAGGCGCTCCAATGCCAGGGGGCACTGATTTTTTTCGGATCAATGGGAATAGCATCAAGGTCTTGACGGGTTGAGCCGCCCTTAACCTGATCGAGGTCCCACTCCACAGGAATGGATCCCAGGCCCGTTTTTCTTTTCCACTGGATGACCGGAACGGGATACGATGTCTTTTCTCCCTTTTTCATCGTGAAAATAGATGTTTTGTTTGACGCCTGAAAGGGCTTTAGATCCACCATGTCTTCCATCCCTAACATCTTTAACGGTATCTCTTCATTCGCAAATTCAAAACCCCTGAAACCCTCTCCTGCACCCATGGATTTAAATGCCTCAATGGTAATGACGAAACCCAATATTCCGCCTTTATCCAGATAATGGTCCGCACAGGCATATGTAAAAAGCATGGAAAAATCTTTTTCGCCACCACCTGATCCGGCTCCTTGGCCTGTGAGAGAAAAGAGGCCATAGCCCTTCCACAGTTCAAGGGTCCTTTTCCGATAATAATCGGACAGGTCCCCCCAATGAATCCAGGGAGGATTACCCAGGATATAATTAAATTTTCCCATATAGACCGGCGCAAAAGCGTTCTTGATGTATCGAGCCCAAATCCCGTTTTCTCCCTTGCGCTCAAGCTCTGCTATCTGCTCAAAAACCCTGACCAGGAGGTCGTGATTCTTTTCGGGCACCGACATCATTTTTTTTAGAAGGTTTGAGAATCCCGGTGTGTCATACCTGGCCTGGATTGCCAGATCAACCAGGTCGGTAAAGCGATCAACCCTTTCTTTATCCTGCATGCTCAGTGGAAAGGTATAGTCGGCCCTGGTTGTGGTAAGTACCACCTCATTCATGTTCAATTCGCCGCTTCTTACATAGGTGGTCGGCGTCAGGACGGAGTCACACAGAAAGACAGGGATGGAGATGGGTCGCACATAGGGGATAAAGGGTGAAAATGCGATAAGATAATTGGTCCTTGCCGCTAAGACGGCTAAGGGATTCAGATCAAAACCAACGATATTGCTTAAGATTTCCTGTCCCACCTTGCCCATTTCTACGCTCTTTTTAGAAATCATTTTGTCTTTGACCATCTGTATGGCCTGTATCAAGAATGTGCCGGAGCCACATGAGGGATCCAGAAAACGGGTTGAAGCGTCACCATTATATCCGCTCTTTTGAATGAGGTGCTGAGCCAACCAATCCGGCGTGTGATACTCCGCTAAATCATGTCTCAGCTTTTTGGGAATCATGAGTTCATAAAGCTTTTTCAGAAGATCCAGGGTCCATTCCGGCTTCAGGATAGGGGTGGTCGGTTCGAATTCTGCCATGGAACGGGCAATGTTGCGAAAGACATTGGCCAAGGCAGGTGACCAGGCATCAAGATACCAGCGAAAAAAATCCGCCTCTAAAAAATTGGTAATACCCCTGTCATTAAATTCCAGGCCGCTTTCCAGACGGGCAAGCCGGTTTTTCAGTTGTTCATCATCGAGGTTGCCAAGGTCCTTTACAAAGGAAACGACTGCCTGTTCCTTTTGCAGGGCCAGGAGTTCGATGGCAATAACCTTCATAAGAAAGGCATAGTATGTATGTATGGAAAAAAGGAATTGTTTCAGCCGAACGCCGCCAGGCATACCATAAAGGTCGGCAGTTTCTGTTGTCTCCTTTTCGGCGTTTTTCAGTTTTTCGCCGTAAACAACGCCAAATATCCGGTCCCATTCCCTGTAAAATGTCTTGGTCCTGCAACTCTTGCTGAATCTCTGTGATCGCATGGCCGCCGAATAGATCTCCAAGACCGCCTGCCGTGCCAAGGGATTGTGAGGGCCAAAAACCCGGGCCAGGTCCTCTGCCGTTAATGGTCGCCTGGCAACGGCCCTCACAAAAATAAGCAGGTTGGCCAGGCTGTCCTCTTTGATTTCATAGGGTCCTAATCGACAAAACCCGTCAACCACTGGTTTTGGAGGAGATAACTTCTTCTGTGCTTCTTCAATTGGTATGGGGTTGGAAATGAAAGGCTGAGTCCTGGAATAGAGCACGAAAAGTATCTTATGCCCGTCAATGGCCATGCCTACTGTCTTTTCGAGAAACTGTTCATTATCGGGTTTATGGGAAAGGGATTCTTCGGTCAGGTGTTTTTGCAAGTGGAGTTCGGCCTGTTTTATATCCCGCGATGACTTCAGTTTCCCGGGTTTTTTGTACTCAATGATCAAATACCCATACACGGCATCCATTTGGGCCTTGATGACAGTGCTTTTCTCATATTGAATGATATCAACGTTTATACCAATGTCTTCGTATGCCTTTTTGAAGACAGGCTCAAGGGCTATTTTAAGGTCTTCTTCGGTCCTGGTAGATTGAGCGGCCTTATTGATGCCTTCGGCCATCAGTTTCGTATTAATCTGCCAGTATTGTTTGGTCTGGTTTGCCATGGGATCCCGGATTATTGTGGAGCCCGAAAAAGGGTTGCTTGATTCATAGCAACCCTTGAGCCTGTTAGACGATAGATTTAGCTAAAATAATCACTATTTAACGCAAAATAAATCAATTTAATGTTTTTGCCGGGCTAACGGAAGGATAAAACATTTGATATTGAAAAATAACTGTGTTATTGAAATATTTTTTAAGTTTGTAATTTATTTCTCAAGCTTTTATAACACATCTAAAACATTCAGAAAAGGAGATTGGAAATGACAGCAAAACTCATCAAAGGAACCGAAATCAGGGAAGAAATTCTCAGTGAGATCGAAAAGGAAGTCAAAAAGATAAAAGAGGAGCATGGTAAGGTGCCCGGTCTGGTAACCATCTTAGTGGGCGAAAACCCTGCATCTATTTCCTATGTGACCCTCAAGGTCAAGACCGCCAACCGTCTGGGATTTAAAGAAATACAGGACAATCAGTCGGAAGATATTTCAACAGAGGACCTGCTTGCCCTGATTGACAAGTACAATAAAGATGACTCGATTCACGGCATACTGGTGCAGTTGCCTCTCCCAAAACAGATTGACGAGAAAAAAGTCCTGAATGCGATTGATCCTGACAAGGACGTAGATGGTTTTCATCCTGTTAACGTGGGTCGTTTGATGATAGGCGGGGCAGAGGTCAGGTTTCCGCCATGTACGCCTGCAGGTATCCAGGAAATGATTGTTCGGGCCGGTGTTGAAACCAGCGGTGCCGAGGTCGTGGTGGTAGGACGCTCCAATATCGTTGGCAAACCGATCGCAAATATGATGCTCCAGAAGGCAGATGGCGCCAATTCTACGGTGACCGTTATTCACACCCGCACAAAGGATATGGCCGCTCACTGCAAGCGCGCGGATATCCTGATAGTGGCCGCGGGCGTCCCCGGTCTTGTAAAACCGGAATGGATCAAACCGGGCGCGTGCGTCATTGATGTGGGCGTCAACCGGGTTGGGGAAAAGATCAGCGAAAAGACCGGCAAGAAGATAGCTATTTTGAAGGGAGACGTGGATTTTGATGAGGCCAAGGAGATCGCCGGATCCATAACACCGGTACCGGGCGGTGTAGGTCCCATGACCATCACGATGTTGATGAAAAACACCCTGAAGTCCCTCAAGTTTACGCTCGGGCTTGCTTAGACGGACAACTACGGAAAACCAATAAAATACAGGGGATTGGACTCATCAGGTCCAATCCCCTGTATTGTTTTTAATAGAGTGCGTTAGGGCTACATCTCCTGAGCGTTTTTCGAGAATTTCCCAGTGATGATTTTAGAGTAAATAATTCCAATGACGACAAATATTGCGAGCACGGCCAGCCACGCTACGACTTTTGACAGGGAATCAAACCAGCTATAGACGAGGCCTGAAAATACAAACGTTGGGACGATAAACACGATCGCTGTACCGAGTTTTCTTGTAAGATCCATTTAAGTCCTCCAGTATCACGTTATATGAGATAGGGAATAACCATCCCAGTAGGGTGACAGTCAAAAAGTTCAATTGAAGCGGAATTATAAAAAAAAGGTAGCCGGGGGTCAAGGGGTTAATTGACAAATTTGGCTTGATTTTGCCTGGCAGGATAAGATAAATTAAAATTTAAGTGATTTTTCCTGTCTTGTTATTCGGGGCGTGGCGCAGTCTGGTAGGGTATCCCGCATAGGTATGCGGGAGTTTCGGGGACTGATAAATCAGAAATCAATCTTTTCGTATGTGATGGAGAGATAAAAAAAGAGAATCGGGGCGTGGCGCAGTCTGGTAGCGCACCTGCTTTGGGAGCAGGATGTCGGAGGTTCAAATCCTCTCGCCCCGACCAGTAATTTCAAGCACTTACGCAGCGTCGATTTCATCTGAAATCGGCGTTTTTGCGTTTTGTGGGCCAAATGTGTACCAAAACGAAATAGGGTGTGCATGGTGTGTATAGTGTGCAGGATCGTGAAGGCTTTATCTTATTGATATTCCATGTAATATTTCCCCAGCGTCTTTGTGTCTTCTTTTCTATAGTCCCACCGATTGGCCGAAAGCAATCCTCATAGAAGCGAGAGTCTGTCATATATTGAGTTTTTTCAGATGATTATTTGGCTAATGGGCAGAACCGCACCTTTCCTCTTAGCAGGCATTCTTTCGACCATACTTTTTATCATCAGAACGTTTATTGGCAGATGGATTCTGGTTTTTCTCGAAGAGTATATAAAATCGCGGCAATAAAAATTGTAAAATGGCGGAATGTAAAATATAAAAATAGCGAAACGAAGAATAAGCCGCCGAAAAGGATCCACAGGGATTATTGAAGTGTAGCGCGTCCCGTCCCAGCTTGCGGCAATTAAGAAAGCTGTTGATGATGACACCCGTCCTGGGCATTATTTGTTAACTGGGTCCATATGCGATGGTTCCAGAAGAATCTGGCAAAAAAACAGACATTCATTGGCATCATTCTCTATACGGGGGAATTTCCAGCCTCTTTCGGCAACAACTTGTGGGCGGTCCCCTTCGGTCTCTTGTGGCCTTAGCACATAATTGTAAAAAGATTTAGCTGCTTCATTCATCAGTCCATCGATAGGGCACTCAATGTTTGCGGTAATATATGGATTACAGCGAACTTACCCTCATTTAGTGGACACACCGAAAAGCTTAACTTATAGATAGAAAAGTGGGGTATGTTTATGGGAAAAAAATCCATTGACTGAGAAAAGACAGTTCTGCCTTGATACATGACTGAATCGCTTTCACATTGGCAAATAACTTTGTGAAAGGATTATGTCCTTCGCGAATGGAATTTCAAATCGATAACAGTAAAAATGTCCAATAAACATACTTATATTAACAGGTTATAGGTTTTTTAAAAAATAAACCGGACAATAGTGTTTAGAAGTACAACTTGATTAGTTCGCAAATCAAAATGTGACTCTTATTACTGATTCTACAGATGCTTCCCATGCGATTACTCATAATCAGCTTGATCATAATTGCATATTCAGCAATATGGACAGGCTTATCATGTGCTGATGACTCAGACTACTTAATCAGTGTTCAGTTTGAGAATGATTTTTTCGGTGGCGGAACCGACAAGCATTTCACTCATGGTACGCGTATAGAAGCTCTGAGCAAACCAATAAAATTGATTTCAGATGCAGCCGATAAATTGCCATGGTTTAGCTCGGAAAGGGCAATGAAAAATTCAAATGATGCCCTAAAGGCAAGGGCCAGCCTTTCAATTGGGCAGAATATCTATACACCGGAGGAAACGTTTACCAAACAACTATTATTAGAGGACAGGCCCTACGCGGGTTGGCTCTATCTGGGCTTTGGAATCGTTGCCAACCAGGGAAGCAATCGCTATGACAAAATTCAACTGGAAATCGGCATTGTGGGCCCATATTCATTTGCTGAGGACGTACAAACCTTCTGGCATTCACTTTTAGGACTGCAAGAACCTCGAGGATGGGACAATCAATTACATAATGAACTCGGTGCCGTATTGTACTATGAGCAAGCCCGGCGCTTTGATCAAACAGACACGGTGTTTGACTTGGAATGGGATATAATTCCACATTTTGGCGGATGTATTGGTACGGTTTTTACTTATGCTGTAGGGGGCTTCATAGTAAGGCTTGGATCACATCTTGATGAAGACTTTGGACCGCCACGAATTCGACCCAGCTTGCCTGGAAGCACCTATTTCAGACCGAGGAAGGGCTTCAGTTGGTATTTTTTTGCAGGCTTAGAGGGAAAAGCAGTACTTCGGAATATTTTCCTCGACGGAAACACCTTCACCGATAGCCACTCTGTTGATAAAAAACTTTTCGTCGGGGATTTACAAGCGGGAGTTTCTGTCCAATGGGATCGTTTTCGAATCAGCTATACCCAGATATTTCGCACAAGGGAATTCGAACAACAAGATCGCGCGGATATTTTCGGTTCCCTCAGTTTATCCTATCATTTCTGAAGAATGATTATAGGAGGATCATCTCCCGATTAGTTGAAGTTATTTAAGGCAAAATAAATGGTTTGTCTCCAATTGAACAGGCGTTATCCCAGGGGGTTCAAGGGGTCGAGGATTCAGGGGTTCGAGTGAAAGGAAGAAAGATACGTTCTGACTTCACAGATAAGAAGATCAGTTGTTTCTATTCCTTCAAATAATGCTGATGGATATGGAAGAAAGACAGCCATCGATTACATCAGGATACTTTACATATCTTATGGTTCTGTTTGCGCATTGGAATACAGATATAGGGTATTTTGAGGAGTTAATTTTCGGGTGAGAGAAAATAATATGCG
>JAIOSR010000149.1 GCA_021107495.1 Desulfobacterales bacterium
GATATGAAGGAAAAGCTGAACCGATCAAAGGCTCTCTTTCGAAGGTAACAGAGGCCATTCATCAGAAAGGATACAAAAACCTTTACATCGATGGCGGTGTGACAGTTCAAAATTTTCTAAAAGAAGATTTGATCGATGAGATGATTATTACCGTCATCCCAATATTACTCGGTGGTGGTATACCACTGTTTGGAGAGTTGTCTGAACCGATGGAGTTTGAGCATGTGAAGACGGAAGTCTTTTTGAATGCAATGGTGCAGAATCATTACCGTAGGAAACAATAACCAAAACGGGTGACTGCCCGATAGTTGGTAGGCTGTGCACTACGACCATTAGTGCTCGGTCATTGTGGCGGCCTTCAAACTGCATAATACAGTCGATAATGCTCATCCATAAACTGCTCGACAAATCAAGAATAACAGAATTGTTCTGAAAAATAACTACGCTCAAGAATGATTATCCTATGAATTCGCCCTGACCACATCAGGAATTTGACGTTTCTATTTGGTAAGTTTAAATCCTTTGGGGTTACGATTTCTGTAAAATTGGCTGTGCCAAAGTCATCTTTCTCAAATTCAACAATAGGTCACCCGTACTTGCACTGTAATTTTTTTATAACAGCCTTAAATACCATCAGGTATACTTTAAACCATTATATCTCAAATTTATTATATTCCGCAGCGGGGAACGAAAGGCAAAAGGAGTCAAAAAAACTTATTCAAATTCCAGATCAAATCTCTGCTCACTGATGATGCCTCCCCATTGTTCCACATCACGTTCTTCAGTGAGTAAAAAGCCGTTCTGCTCATAGATCGATTGAGCTTGGTTCAAACCTTTAAAGGTCCACAGGTATATGCGTTTATACCCCGCTGCTCTGCAGAAATGAATAGCCCTTTTAATAAGCGTCTTCCCTATGCCCTGCCCGTGGAAAACGGGGTCGACAATATACCACCTTAGCCGGGCATCATTCGGTTCATCCGAATCCCTTGTAATTGCAATACAACCGGCTAATTCATTTTCTGACACTGCATTCCACAACCCATCCTTTTTTTCATCAAAGCGAGTAATAAAATCAGAAACTTCCCTCCCCACCTGAGCCTCAAAAGAATGGTCCAGACCCCAGTGCTCCCTGTAATACACGGCATGGAGGGTCGTGATTTTACCTATGGCACCGGGAAAATATCCCACTATCTTTAGTGTGTCTTTCATTTTTCCTTTATCCATTTGGAGTGTTTAATGATTTCGATTAAAATCCCCCCATCCCCCTTACTCTTCCCCCTTTTTTAAAGGGGGACCAAGGGGGATTTGAGAGGGGTTAAGTGTCCTTTGATTCACCAAACAAATCAAGGCAATTCCCAGGGCGGCCATCACTGCATTAATGATAAATACCTGGTAATAATTACCCGTTGCATCGCGTAGCATACCACTCACCCAGTGAACCAAGATAGCCCCGCCACCATAAAAGGGCGTCCAGGCCCCGATCACTGTTCCCATAATCTCCTTTGGGAAATAGTCCCCGGCGCAGATACCATACAAGGGAAATGTCACCCCATAAAAAATCGCCATTATTGCCACGAACACATAAAGCATAATCCATGAATTTCCACTCAAAAGGATTCCTATGAGGCTTATGGTTATGAAGGAATTGGAAATAATAAGGGTCCTTTTTCGTCCGAGATAATCGGACAGCGGAAGGATAGTCAACACTCCCACTATTTGACCTATGCCGTGTATTGTTGCCAAAAAACTCGCCTTACCAATCGGCAATCCCAGTTGATACCTGGCATAGTCCACCATGAAGGTAGTTATTCCGTAAAGGCTGTATGTGATACAGAGATACGAAAGTCCTATGATCCAGAAAGTCCTGTTTCCCAACAGGGTGGAGGGACTGAACCCCAGGGAGGAATCTTTTTTCTCTGTGCCTTTAAGATTTATGGAATCCTTTTGGCCCCATGGCAGGTATCCCGCCGATTCGGGACTGCTACGCAATAACAAACCGTTTACTGCAACCATCACGAATGCCCCTGCGCCTAAAAAATACCACGAATAACGCCAGTTGAAATATTTCACAATCCAGGGAAAGACGGCGCCCATTGTGGCAAAACCCAGCCCGTATCCGGTTGACATTATCCCTAAGGCCAGCCCGCGCCTGTCGGCGGAAAACCAGCGTTGGACCACTGTGATGACGGGTGTCCACATCCCCGAGGATCCTAGTCCCGCTATTGCATAAAAAACGCACGCGGTCCAAAGGGATTCAGCCGTTCCCATCAGGATGACGCCCAAGCCTAAGATGAATGCACAGGTAGCAATTACCCGCCGGCCCCCGATCCTGTCGGTCAGGTAACCGGTTAACGGTGTCAGGATAATGTAGGAAAAAAGATAGGCATTAAAAATGGACCCTCCCGCCGTGCGATTGAAACCCAGATCCCTGATCATCTCCGGCAGAACAACACTATAGCCTAAACGAACGGAATAGTTTATAAAAAGATTAACAAAGCACGTTGCAAGAACGATCCATGCCCAGTGAATGTGCCCGTCTTTCATTTTTACTCCCACTAACCCCCGGAAAGATCAACATTGATGCCTCGGAACCTTTCAGGGAGTATTACAAATCCCAAATTTCAAACACCAAATTCCAATTAAATTCCAAATTCAAATATCCAACACGCGGCGCAAGCGCCTGCGCTGCGCGTGACCAAAACCGGGATAAAACCCGAATGTTCAACGTTCATATTTTTACTGTTTGCTATTTGACATTTCTTTTAGCTCAACTACTCCGTTAACAGGTACTATGCCTGGCTAAAAACTCAAGGACATGCTGCACATACTCCTTTGGTCTGTATTCATAGGTATTGTGGCCGCACTTCGGCAGCACGGCAAGCTCTCCTTCGGGAAGATGCAGGTAGAAAGCTACACCCTGCTCCACGTCAAAAAGAAAGCTCCTGTCAGGATAAAGTACAAGCGCAGGACAGGTGACGCGCGACAGTTGAGGTCTGAGGTCAAATACATCTTTGCCATAGGCCCCGCCGAACCTGCAGGCTTGATTGAAGAACGGTTCAGCAAAGTCTTTCCCTTGCCATTCGATAATTTTTTGTTTCAAGGCCGGTTCCAATTCTTGAAACAGATCCGGAAATTTCTGATTATTGAATTCGGTCATTGGTATTTCGCTGTAGCACTGTGTACTTGCTGTAACGACCGTTTTTACCCGAGCGGGAAATTCGGCTGCATAGTCTACTGCAACGACTCCTCCCTCACATTGTCCTATGAGATGAAAAGAATCGATTCGAAGGAAGTCCATCAATTGGTTCAGCTCGTTTACGCTATCGGGGCGAAACCTGTCACTCACATAGTATTCTTTAAAGTCTTTCTTGTCATCTGAACTTCCATATCCCCTCCTGTCGTACATAACCACCTGATAGCCCTTTTCAATCAGGAGGGGGTATATATTCTTCCACATCTTTGCACATCCAAAACC
>JAIOSR010000112.1 GCA_021107495.1 Desulfobacterales bacterium
AAAACTAACGTCCAACATCGAACATCCAACGTTGAATTAGCGTACGCCTTCGGCGTTTCAATTTTATTAAAAAAACGGAGCGAAGCGACACCCACATTCGATGTTCGATGTTGAGCGTTCGATGTTGGATGTTTGGAATTTCAATAACTCAATAAAACTCCAACAAAGCAAATTCCCTCTGGGCCAAGTTTTTTATTCCCTACACTACCCTATATCGATATAATGACCGGCAGTATAAGCGGGCTCCTCTCAATAACCTTGTTAAAAAAGCGCTGCAGGCGTTTTTTGATGTCCGATTCCACTCCTGACCGATCTATCGGGGAAGGCCTTTCAAGCTCGTCAAGCACTTCCAATACAATGCATTTGGCGTTCTCAAGCAGGGATTCCCCCTCATCTTCAAACACAAACCCCCGCGAGATCATGTCCGGTCCGTAGATGGTCTCTCCGGTCTGTTCATCTACCGCCAGAAGGACGACAACCATCCCGTGTCCGCTGAGCCTCCTCCTGTCCCTCAGGATCATCTCACCGACGTCGCCTACCCCTTTCCCGTCAACAAGAACCCTTCCTGTTTGAACATGACCCTCCAGACGGGCGGTCCGGTTTTCAAAACGGATCACGTCCCCGTTTTCCGCAAGCAAGACCCTTTCCTTCGGGATGCCCATGTCCAGGGCCAACTGCGAATGCTTTACGAGATGACGGTATTCGCCGTGGATCGGTATGAAATATCGCGGTTTGACCAGGCTCATCATGAGCTTGAGTTCTTCCCTTTTTGCATGACCGGAGGTATGGATGTCGGAAACTTTTTCATAAACAACGTCAGCGCCCATGCGGTAAAGGTTGTTTATGATTTTGGTGATGGCCTTTTCGTTGCCGGGAATAAAGCGGGAAGAAAGAATAACCGTATCGTCCTGCTGGATTTTGATACTCTTGTGTCTTCCCTGGGCCATCCTGGCCAGGGCTGACATGGGTTCCCCCTGGCTCCCGGTAGTGATAATCGTAATGCATTGATCCGGAAGCCGGCCAATCTGGCGCTCATTGATCTCCAGGCCGTCGGGCATGCTAATAAAGCCCTGTTCCCTGGCAATGCGTACATTGGTGACCATGCTTTTTCCGTTAAAGACCACTTTCCGGTCGAATTGCATTGCCAGGTTGATGACCTGCTGGATGCGTGAAATACTGGATGCAAAACTGGAGACAATGACTCTACCCGGGGAAGTCCGGAAAAGTTCTTCCAGGGTTTTCCTGACATCCCTTTCACTAAGGGTCATGCCTTCCTTTTCGGCATTGGTGGAATCCGATAAAAAGGCTAAAACCCCCTTCTCTCCAAAATGCGCAAAACGATTCAGGTCGGTGAACTGCCCGTTTACGGGAGTGGGATCGATCTTGAAATCACCGGAGTGAATTAGAATCCCATCGGGCGAGTCAATGGCCAAACCCACGCCGTCCACAATACTGTGGTTTACACTGATATATTCAACTTCAAGGGGTCCGAAACGGGTGGTCTCTCCGGGCGCTATTTTTCTAAGGTCCGCCTTTTCCGGTAGATGGTGTTCCTTGAGTTTTTCTTTTAACAACTCTATTGTAAAATTTGTGCCCAGGACAGGAACGGAAAATTCTCTGAGGAAAAAAGGCATTGCTCCGATGTGGTCCTCATGACCGTGTGTCAGGATGACGGCATTGATCTTGTCTTTGTTTTCGCGGAGATACTGAAAATCGGGGATTACCATGTCCACCCCCGGCATGTAGTCTTCAGGAAACATGAGGCCTGTGTCCACAACAATGATGCAATCCCCATATTCGATCACCATCACATTGAGACCGATTTCTCCCAGACCTCCTAAAGGAATGACCTTAAGCATTTTTATCCTCTTTGTCCTTACGCCGCGAACCCGCGTAAGCCAAAATTGCTGAACTCTCGCCGGAACACGTCCCGCCCTTGACAAGAGGTACTCCGAAGTGTTTTTCCTCGGTACGCTCAAGCAACGTAAGGGTTTACTTTTGCAGAATAAACAAGAGCTTAACCCTTTAGCAGCCATCAGTCAATAGGGAATCTATTTTTGTCAGAAACTCTTTTAAGGTGAATGATCTTGATTTCGATTTTTCCTTTATGTTATGGTTGAAACGGCCGCCCCGGAGGAATAGGCGTTGCATTCCACAGGGCAGACAAAAAGGCGCCGCTCGCAAAAGAGTGACTAAAGTGATCTAAAGTGCCTAAAGCCCGCCCTGGTGCGACTTGTTAGTATGGTTGGTCAAGCCAATGTATCATTCCAGACTTGACTTTTTCAGGTGTAAAGTGATGGTGGTCGGTCTGGGCCAGGGTTGTGGTGTCGCTTTGCTCCATCATCTTTTATAAATCAAAAGTGCCGTAGGCACACTCCTCAACTTTAGCTCACTTTAGTCACTTTAAACTTTAGCTCATTGTATCTGCTCAATATGGGTGGTTTTTAATGTTTTCAAAAGGAGGGAGAGTAAGACATGGCAGGAATAAACAAGGTTATTCTGGTCGGAAGATTGGGAAGGGATCCTGAAGTCAGATACACTCCTAATGGGGTGCCGGTGGCCAGCTTCAGCATCGCAACATCTGAGGAATGGAAAGACAAAGAGACGGGCGAAAAACGGGAACGCACCGAGTGGCACAGGATTGAGGCATGGAGGCGTCTCGCGGAAATCTGCGGTGATTATCTTAGTAAGGGAAAGCAGGTTTATATAGAGGGTAAATTACAAACGGATGCGTGGGAAGACCGTGATGGGAACAAGCGATACACTACAAAAATAGTTGCTCAAAACATGCAGATGCTGGATTCGGCGGGCAAGGGGGGAAGGGCGGAATCCGTGGATGAGCGTCACCCCGTGGAAGAACCGGTAAACATTCCGGAGGATGACATCCCGTTTTAAATCCCTTATGCTTTGTCCTCGGTAGGCTCATTATTTTCTTTGGGAGGCTCGATTTCTTCTTTGGGTTCGTTAGTGGCCTTCTTGAAATTCTTGATTCCTTTGCCTATTCCGCTGCCTATTTCAGGCAGCTTGCCTGCCCCGAAGATTATGAGAATAATGATCAATATAATGATCAATTCCGGCATGCCTATACCAAACATTAACTTACCTCCATTTTAATCAAAAGAATTCCTCGCAGCTCTGCTGCGGGGTGGTTCATTCGTCGATCGGCAACAGTTCAGTAGCTCGTTTATATCCTTCCGAATTCCTGAATTCCCTGATGGCCTGCTGGTAGTCAATCCAGACTGACCACATTTTTTTCCATTCCTTGTTGTGCCAGGGAATATGGGACCCCTCGTTTGGGTCCTTCATTTTCAAGAAATCTTCAAATTCGGAACGACAACTTTCACATAAGTGAAAATCGGCTGAAGACGAATTCGGTGGGTAAGGTGAATCAGAGGCCTCTAAATGGTAACTGCACATTGCGCACCTGAAATGGCATGAAGCACATTGCACGACCCTTTGAAGCGTTCCGAGTTTATGGCGGTGGTCATAAACTTCCTTTTTTCGCTTTTTTTCTTCGAGTCGATCTTCAATGTTTAGGACTTTAGTCATCAGGTCTCGGTACTTCCTCTTAAAAGTTTCACACTTTTATCCATTTTACCATCAAAGAAATACAGAGTCAAGACAGGTTCATTTGGCGTCAGCTCTTTCCCATAACTTCCAGGGCCGTCTGCCCCAGGTTTCCAAGGTTCATGCACACCGTGATTCCCCCTGCCTCGAGGGCGTTTATTTTGTCCTCTGCTCTACCCTGACCGCCTGAGATAATAGCTCCCGCATGTCCCATCCTTCTGCCGGGCGGCGCTGTCTGGCCTGCAATGAAGGCGATCACCGGTTTGTTAAATTCCTTTCGTATGTACGCGGCAGCCTCCTCTTCCGCAGTCCCTCCGATTTCTCCGATAAGGACAACTCCTTTTGTTTCAGGATCTTCTTTAAACCACTTGAGATGATCGATAAAGGTGGTGCCGATTATCGGATCGCCTCCAATGCCGATGCAGGTGGATTGGCCAAGCCCGACCCCGGTCAACTGATCCACCACCTCATAGGTAAGTGTGCCGCTCCTTGAGATGACGGCCATTCCTCCCTGCATGTGTATTGGCCCGGGCATTATGCCTACCTTGGTTTTTCCCGGGGAAATGATACCTGGGCAATTTGGGCCTATAAGAACAGAATCCTTGTCCTTTAAAAAACTGGCCACTTTTACCATGTCAAGGGTGGGTATCCCTTCGGTAATACACACAATTACCTTCAAGCCTGCCGAGGCCGCCTCAATAATCGCATCTGCTGCAAAAGGGGGTGGAACAAAGATACAGGAGACATTTACCCCTTCCTTATCCACTGCATCCTTAAGAGTATTGAAAACCGGTACGTCCTCGACCTTCTTGCCCCCCTTTCCCGGGGTGACGCCCGCGGCCACTACCGTGCCATACTCGATCATCAGCTTTGTATGAAAGGTGCCTTCACGTCCGGTAATTCCCTGGACAACCACTCTACTGTTTTCGTCTACCAGTATGCTCATAATTTTTCCGCCTAAGATACCTGTTTCGCGACGAGTTCCGCTGCCTCGGCAAGATCCTTCGCCACAAAGAATTGCAAGTCGGAGTTCCTGAGAATTTCTCTTCCTTCTTCCACGTTGGTTCCCTTTAACCTGACGATCAAAGGTAACCTGATCATCCCTTTTTTTGCCGCGGCAACGACACCCCTTGCCAATACATCGCACCTCAGTATCCCGCCGAAAATATTGACAAGGATTGCCTTAACCCGCCTGTCCTTGAGGATGATTTCAACGCCCTTTGTGATCATGGATTCGCTGGCCCCGCCGCCCACGTCTAAAAAATTAGCCGGTTCCGCTCCCGCCATCTTGATCACGTCCATGGTCGCCATGGCCAGACCCGCGCCGTTCACCATGGCCCCCACATTTCCGTCCAAACGAATATAATTCAAACTGTATTTCTCAGCCATTAACTCTAAGGGGTCTTTTTCCCTTGGATCATCGAAATGAAGGAGTTCCTTTTGCCTGAAAAGTGCATTGGGATCAACACTCATCTTGGCATCCAATGCAATGACCTTCCCCTCCTTGGTAATTGCAAGGGGATTAATCTCCACCAGAGAGCAGTCAAGGGTCGTAAAAACCCTGTACAGATTGGCCATTATAGACATCAAAGTCTTTACCGGTCCCAGAGAGAGGGGAGGCTTAATGCCATAGATCAAATTTCTTGCCTGGTGCGGCATCCATCCCACGGCCGGATCAATATATTCTTTCAAAATAAGCTCAGGGGTTTTAGATGCCACCTCTTCAATTTCCATTCCCCCTGCCTGGCTGAAGATCATGGCCGGCATGGCACTTGACCGGTCAATGACCATGCTCAGGTAGAACTCGCGGTCGATTTCAACCCCTTCCTCGATCAGGACCTGGTTGACGATGACACCCTCAGGGCCTGTCTGTTTGGTTACCAGGGGCTTACCAAGGAGATCCTCTGTGGCTGTGGCGACCTCATAAGGGTAGTGCACCACTCTGACACCACCTCCCTTACCGCGACCACCTGCATGGACCTGCGCCTTAACCACCCAGGGTGCCCCGCTTATGATCTGGGTCGCCTTTGTGGCCTGATCAACTGCCGTCACTAATTGACCGTTGGGAATCGGAATTCCCGACTTGCCGAAAATGTCTTTGGCTTGATATTCATGCAATTTCATGGGATTTTTGCTCCACTGTAAAATGTCTGATTTGTGCCGAAACCACTCCCAAAAAAGATGCGGAGAACTTTCACGCAGATAAAAAATAGAAATTACATTTATTACCCTTCAACGCAATTGTCAAGCAGTATGGCGAGGGCATCAGGGAAACGTCAAAATTAAATCTAATAGAGTTAGATAGAAGCGATTTGTTTTCCCGGATACGGCACTAAAATCACAAATCACAATACTCAAATTACAAACAATATTAAAATTACAAATTCCAATGACCAAAAAAATTCAATCAGTTATTGGATGTCTCGCCGTCATTCAATCTGTTTTGAATTTTGATAATTGGTATTTGTTTGAATTTTGGATTTTGGTGCTTGGAATTTTCATGATTTTCATAAGCCAGAAACTTTATTTATTCCAAGCAATTAGCTGCTTAAATGACGCGCCCTATAGATGGCATGGGATGTTAGTCGCGAACTTGTCATCCGGGTCAGCATGATTTATAATATTAGTTTAAGGACGTTCTCAATAATTTTGTAAGGCAATCATGAACCTGTGAGCCCTCAAGGGAAATAATCATGTTTTTGGAATCTGCTCCTTCACCGGAAAAATGCCTGGATCTTAAAGACACGTTTGCATTTTCATGCCATAAGGACCTTGCCTGTTTTAACACCTGCTGTCGAAATAAGCACTTACCTTTGACCCCCTATGATATCCTCAGGCTGAAAAATGCACTGAACCTTCACTCTGATGAATTCCTTTCCCGGTATACGGTTTACAGGCTGGATCAGGATTCCGGATTTCCGATTATATCTCTCGGGATGGGAGATGCGCCTCAAAAGGCCTGTCCGTTTGTAGCTCCCGAAGGATGCAGGGTGTACAACGATCGCCCTATGGCCTGCCGTCTGTTTCCATTAGGCCGTTCATCGGGTATAAGTCGTGGCGGTATGACAAAGGAAGAATTTTATTATCTTCTGGACATACCGGGTTGTCTTGGATTTGATGAGAAGCAGATCCGGAGTGTTAAGGAATGGCGGGAAAACCAGGGGCTTTTGTCTTACACGGACACAAATGACCGGATGCTTGAACTCGTATTCCACGAAAAAAGGGACCGGACAAAGCCTCTGGATGAGCATCAACTGCAGAAAGTAATGGTGGCCTGCTATAATCTTGATTTGTTTCGCGAATTTGTTTTCAAGACAGGTTTTTTTGATTTATATGAAATAGGCAAAGATACCATTACAAAAATAGAGGATGATGATGTTTCTCTTCTTGAACTTGGTTTTGCCTATCTCGTCAGAGCGCTTTTTCCGTAGCACTTCGGCGCCGTTCAACCCACGGCATATTTAGGGGGACCTTAACAGCACCCTGTCCTCCCGGATATGTCAGCTTCCCTCACCCCATTGCATGCATCGGCATCCGGCTCTATAACGCAACAGCATGAAGACGCATTCCTTCCCAGGGCCGAGTTGATGACAGCGGCTGCGCAGCCCACCCCAGCCCGGACGGTCACGGCATCCGTCGGGCAGTTCAGGGCACAGGCCCCGCACTCCATACAGAGGTCCCTGTTTTCAATGCTGATACAACCGTTATTCATAATGAGAACCTCATGGGGGCAGACTACCAGGCAGAGTCCGCATCCAATGCATTTTTCCCGGTCGAGTGCCAAGGTGACCACATCCCTGAGATAAATCAATCTTTCCATTCAATAGACTCCTTAAGCCACAAACCGTGATCCCAGCCAGAGCAACAATCCCGTCGTACCTGCAGTGATCTCTAAAGGCAGGGCCCATTTCATCTCCTTTTTGACCCCCGAAAGGGAGGTGTACGTGGAAGCGCCCGTAAAATTCATGGCTAAGTAGGCTGCAATGGCCGGAATTATTAAAAACCAGGCCAGGATTTCAATTCGGCCCGCCAAATTACTGAAATTTCCGGCCCGGAAGGCCGTAAGTATGATCGCCGTTATAAGACCCATGGCGAGCCCTTTCAGGGAGAAGGCGCGTCCCGGCAGCCAGGGTAAAAAAATGGGTGTCAAAACCGCGCCTGCCGCCACTGCACACAGCAAGGCAACCATAGCTAAAAGACCATGGTTTAATGCGCTGGACCAGAATCCGGCCGGCCCACCCAGGCCACCAAGGAAGAAAAAGACCGGGAGTATAATAAGTGCCCATTTGAGGGTGCCGACCAGCTCCACCGGCACAAGAACAGTCCTCTCCTTAATAGTAAAGGTCTTGCGTCGCATCTCGGGGGTCGCTTTGAGTCCTGCATCTAAAAAAGCGGGTAGATCCTTCGCTTCGATTGGACCATAGATAACCTTGAAACATGAGAGCTTTTTTACCTTAAAGGCCGCAACACCCGGCCCTGATAATTGCGGCAGGATCAACCTCTGGTGAGTCACTATATGTTCCAATCCGCAGGACTCAATTTGCCTTACCAGTTCGTCCGTACCAAATGTCCCTTTTCCTGCCGCACACCAGACATTTATACCGTTGGTGTCCAGAACCAGGATCCATGCATTACGGCCCGGCAACGCTTCACGCAGCCGATCAAAACTCATCTTATAATTGGCCGTGACCAGAACCGGGGTCTTTTCGTCAGGGTTCCCGAGGGCATATAGTCCGGGTTCGATGATATAGCGCATACGTCCCACGCCCCACCGCGCCTTGATGGTTCCCCAGCGATCTGCTCGGTTAAGGGTGGAAGAAATCCGGGGAACAGCTCCCATATGGGTCTGCACGGAACCCTTCACAAACGGCTGGTCAAGGCTGGGAAGGCCCACCTGAGCCTTTTCTCCCTTGGGTCAGCAACCGGTTGTGGAAGATTCACCGGTTTGAAAACCAATGGTTTTGAGGACGTTAGGATTATCTTTTCCTTGATTCATAATTCAAATACCCGTAACTACCCGGGTTCAAAGTTCAACGGTTCAAAGTTCACGGTTAGAAACTAATGAACCTTGAACCGTGAACCGGACAACCTGAGTAGTTGCAAATACCCTATAAATGAATATCCCATATTTATATTCCCAATAACGTGGTCGGCCAAACGGTGATAGCGCTAAAAAACCATCGGAACATAGCCATCCTTAATAAAGTTGGATATTATCGTACCCACGTAATCTACATTCACACCGAGAGCCTCTATTTTTTCAGAGATCCCGTCACGATCGGAAATGAACTTGCAAGCGATAGGTGTTTCGACGGCTCCAAATTCTTTCACGGTCTTGGCTATAACTTCGTCTTCAACAAGGAGACGCTCGGACGGACCAAAAAAGACGACTTTTACCTCATCCATCCAACCCTCGGAAAGCGTGCGACTTGCATACATAAGACCTGTTAAGGCCTTCTCGTTTTCACCTGTTGCAATGATCACCAGTAGTTTAGAACTCATAAAAATCCTCCTTTTTGGGTTGTCAATGGTTAATTTGCTGGTTAAATAGTGCTCATCCAGAAACTGGCGTTTTTGGGTTTGGCTATCAGCCATCAGCTTTCCGCTTTCAGCAAAGGACATTAAAAACAAGGTGTTGGCTGATTGCTGACCGCTGAAAGCTCCATCCGGAAATTGGATGTTTCCGGATGGACGTTAAATAGTTTCCATAGCCGGAACTTAAGGCAGAAGCCGATTCTTGATCCGAACTTCATGTGCCAGGCTTATTCTCCTTGAAGGGATTTTTTTATAAGCGTCATGTAGTATTCCATAATGCCCTCCACCGTGCAGTAACAGACGCACGGACCGTCAATTTCACCCTGCAGCCAGCCCGTCTCCTTCAATACTTTAAGGTGTTGGGATACGCTTGACTGGGCCAAAGGAAGGGCATTAACAATGTCACCGCATACACACCTTTCTTCCGGGGGTTTATCCTCAAGCATACGAACTATCTCGACTCGCGCGGGATGGGACAGCCCTTTGGAGAGTTCGGCCAATCTCCTTTTACACTCCTCAATAGACATTTTTCCAATCTCATTAAGGTCAACCGGATTAGCTTTGCACGTAAATTTTACTTCTTTCATCAATATTTTCTTGGCCCTCATTATCGTTTATCGTAGATATACGATAATAAAGCCGAAACTTGTTTTGTCAAGCATTTTATGGCTAATCGTCAGACCAAAAAACAGTTTTCCAAAATCTGTTTACAAAAAGTCTTGGAGAGTGATAATGTTATTTAATTTTCAGTCAAGACCCTGAAAGTAAACGGATTTTGTAGGGAAATTCCAGCGATGCTACTTTAACTCCCCCTCAGGTTCAGGGGGCAAGCTGAAATAGAGCGGGAATTTCTAAAAGTCTTTATTATTGGATCATCTCCCGATTAGTTGGTTTTAGACAGGGCTAAACAAGGAGATCCTCTTTCATTAAGGAGGCGTGAGCCCATAGGGTTCAAGGAGTCGAGGATTCAAGGATTCAAGTGAACTACTATAAGGATTACAAAGGCTTGAAGCTGTTTCAGAAATCATACGAACTCTGTTTAGAGATATAGATATGCATTAAGGAGGTTTAAGGCGTGGACTTCAAGGTGATGTTTACAACTTTTGGGATGATATTTTTAGCTGAACTGGGCGATAAAACTCAACTGGCTACCTTTGCCTTTGCTGCTGAGAGCAAAACGCGCTTGGCGGTATTTTTAGGTGCTGCAGGTGCTCTTATTTTAACCTCCTTGCTCGCGGTTGTCTTTGGCTCCGCCGTGAGCAGGCTGATTCCGCCAAATTATATTAAAGCAGGGGCCGGGGCTTTATTCGTCCTGCTGGGTTTATGGATGCTGTTGTATCCGGGAGCCAAATAGAGGACTAACAGGAATATGTTTCGCCCCTTGATCATGAATGTCATATCGTTTACTCATCCTGCACACGGCCTTTCAATTTCCTTCTGATGAGCAGGTATCCGGCAATGACGAAGAACAGACCTGCAATGAAAACGGGATCGTTTTTCCCTGCCATCCCGTAAGCTACTCCTGATATGCCCAAGACACATGCGGTTGCGATGAGTATTTTTTCGGTTTTGGGATTCATTGGGAAGGCTCTTTCACTACAAACACATTTTCGCGATAATATTTCAATTCCTTGATGGACTCTTCAATGTCGCTCATTGCCAGGTGGGCCTTTTGCTTTTTAAAAGAGAGTAGGGAAGGGTACCAATTCTTGACAAGTTCCTTGACAGAGCTGACATCAATATTGCGGTAGTGCAAAAAGGTCTCCAGACGGGGCATGTATTTTATCAGGAACCGGCGGTCCTGCCACACGGAATTGCCGCACAGGGGAGACTTCCCTTTCTCGCAGTAGCGGGAAACAAAATCGAGCGTTTCCTCTTCCGCACGCCGGCAGTTTAAGGAGGAGACCTTGACCCGGTCTAAGAGTCCCGATGCCTGATGGTGCTCCCTGCTCCACTCTTCCATTGAGGAAAGGATATGTTCGGGATGGTTTATGGCAATGTCGGGACCCTGGGCGACAATATTGAGCTGGCCGTCGGTTACAATAGACGCGACTTCGACTATGACTTGTGTTTCAGGATCGAGCCCGGTCATTTCCAGGTCTATCCAGATCAGGTTAGTGTTCATTTTCGGCTCCTGCATGGTTTTATATCTCCTAATCGTTCATTACTGTATAACTAATTGACTGTACAGACATGTTACAGAGCCTGGGATAAAAAGACAAAGGGATTTTATCTGTTATTGGAGAATTCGTGATTCTGCAGGTTACACGACAGGGAGACGCAAACTCCGGATAGCCCTCATAAATGCCCGCAAGGTGGAGCTGAAATAACCTTTCCTGTAATTCGGAGACTATTATGGAGTATCGAGGCATTCAACTAAGTAATGGCTATCCGAAGGCTTTAGTAATTTCAGGTATGCATATGATCATACAGTGTTCCCAAATAGAAAAGGCAGGGTCATTTTCGGCCCTGCCTTTTCTATTTATATCTGATCAATGATGTTGAATTAATCTTTTCTAAACCTCTTCCTGAACCATGCAAGTCCAATTAGACCAGAGCCAAGAAGGAGCATTGTAGCGGGTTCGGGTATCGGTGTACTTTCACCATCATGGGAGTAAGGGGTGACGACATATTTTGCTTTGCTATTGCTCTTTATTACGTGATCATAGGCCACAATATCAACCCAGGAATATCCACTTACTGAAATATCGAATTTCTTTATGTCTCCCGGTGCGGTATCCCCCCATTCGTCTCCGGGGATATAATTCTGAACGGTTTCATCGATAATTAAATCACCTATGAAGTATTCATAGAAATCAGTGGGAAATACCCCGCCACCTGGTATGGGATTGTCATCACCATCCAAGGGTATACCCGATCCGAATCCAAATGTTGAAGGCTCAGGGTCACTCTCATTATAGGAAGCTCGATAGGACTCATAGGGCATCATGCCCCCACCTGTCTCGCTTAATGTAAGAGAGCTTACGCTGACCGACCCGTAGTCGGATACTGTAGGGTCTAACCAACCGACTTGGATTGACCCGTCTTCATCTTCAGGCACTGCCAGCGCCATTTTTACGTCAAGGACATCCAGATGAGCACCAACAACCCATAATTCATATTCATATGAATTGATTATCCATGTCTCAGAATTTGTGTCATAGGTGGCCCCGGGTATGTATATCTGAAGGTTGGGGATGGCCCAAGATTGGAAACTAACGCCCAATAATAATCCGATCACAATTGCATTTATAATAACTGCTTTTATCAATTTCATCTTTTAAACTTCCTCCTAAAGCCTGCAAGCCCTATCAACCCAGAGCCAGGAAGGAGCATCGTAGCGGGTTCGGGGAGGGGGTTTGGAACGCCATCACATTAGTTTACAATTCTCTTCTATTTCCCTGGCAACTTCTCCAATTTGATCAAATAAAGATTGGCTCGTCACCAAAATCTATGGGAAACTTCTGGTTCAGGTAGCCTGCCAAGTACATGATATAAAGCTATTTCTGTACATCTGAAGGTCTTAAATCCATAAGATTTTCTGGTAGTGACTTTTACCTTG
>JAIOSR010000520.1 GCA_021107495.1 Desulfobacterales bacterium
GGCAATTACCTGAAACCCTTTCTCCGCCAGTTTTTTGGCGGTTTCCTGTCCTATCCCGCTACTTGCCCCTGTCACCAAAGCTGTCTGTCCTTTTCCTTCCATTTTGACCTCCTGAAAAAAAGTAATAAAACCTTCTTGCCGTTTATTACAGGCTCAAAACCCCTCGCTCCGGGGGTTGAATTTTCAGTACGGAAAAGCGGAATGTCGGAGACTAACACATAATAAGGTTTATGGGAAGCTCGGTTCCCATAAACTGTCATAATCTCTCTGGCAAATCGATTTAAGGTCTCCGGATGCCTGTTTATACAAACGAGGTTATCGTATCTATTTGCCGAACAGTCCCTTTAGTTTGTCGCCAATACCCTCGACTGCGCCCTTCTTTTTTTCCGGTTTCTTACCTCCCGAAACCTTGACGCCCTTTTTCGCCGCCTCAATGGCTTTAAGACATGGATTTTCATCATCAGGGCTTTCGACTGCTAAGGCAGCGGCAATGCCCACAGGCCCGAACAGCACCACACCGCCCACGGCCTTGCCAAGGGTGATTGCGGTCTGGCCCGGGTCAACAGTGAGAGATGGATCGGCTAAGGTCCCGGCCAACTTTAAGGGCCTGGCCAACTCACCCAAACTCAGGTTGAGCTTTCCCATAATCCCGGTGTCAATGCCTTTTTTGGGAGAGGGCCTGAGCCCCAGGTCCAGTTCCTCTGACCTCAGATTGATTCGGCCGTCTCCCACAACGCTCATGGCATTGGTGTCGAATACTAAGGCAGCCACATTCGCAAGTCCATTTTTGATGTCGAAACCGCTCACAATGCAGTTGAACTCGCTATATTCATTCTTTTCTTTTAGCGGGTTGAGGACCCGGAACAGGCCGGAGCTGAGGCCGGAGCCTAACATGTCAATGTATTTGTTGTTGATACTCCCTTTGCCCATGATCACGATGGTCTTGCCGTTGAGCCCGGCCATAAGTCCCGCAATTGAACCGCCGCGGCCGTTCAGATCAAGTTCCACTTCGAGGTTGCCCTCGATTATGTCCCCGGCATCCAGCTCCTTGAGCATACGGCCTAAGTCGAGCCCGGTGATCTTCATGGCCGTGGTCATGGCTACGGTCTCGCCCTGCGGGAGCAGGTCAAGCCGGGCGTCCAGGTTCCCGCCGCCAATGACGGCCTTGAGGGTTTTCACTGTAAAGCGTCCGTTTCCGATGAACGCATGGACATTAAGGTCCTTGAGTGCAAGCCTAGGAAGCAGGATCTCCATGGCTTTGAATTTGACATCGGCATCGGCCCTGTTCAAAGCTTCTAATGGAAGCGGGTCATCGGGGAACAGCTTTTCTTTCTTTACCGCGGCCGGAGCCGACACCCTTTTCCGATCGCCCTTCCCCTCATCTTTGGAAAGAAACGGCCTCAGGTCCAGTCTCCGTGAAGACAGCACGGCCTTGAGACTCGGCTTTTCACCTGCCAGGCTTATCTCCATTGAGCCTTCCAGTTTGTTGGCTTTTAGAGTAATCCGGAGATCGGAAATCTTATAAGTCTTGACCGCGGGGTCGGACACCTTGAATCCTGCCGTAAACGGACCTATGTCAGGCAAGCCTGCCGCATTTACAAGTTTGGCAATATCGGAAACTGATCGCCCCTCGACGGTTACGGCAAGAGAGATCCCCTTCCCATTCATGGGGTCCATGATGGAGCCGTCAGCAGTGACAGTAGCGCCACCGGCCTTTGCCTTCAGTTTAAGGGGCCATGGTCTTTCAGTGTCGGTCAATGCGGCTATAGGCCCCAAGGTCCCTTTAACTTCAAATGGATTCTCGTTGTATGAGCCTTTAAGTACCAAAGAAATAGGAGTGTCCATATCAGCGGCCCCGGTGGTAAGGCTCTCTAATTTCATCGAGTGACTCTCGCCGGTTGGACCGTCTTTGTAGGTGATTCGTATCTTTTCGATGCGCACTTCTTTGAAGGCCAGGGACGGCAGTTTAATTTCTTTTGCCGGAGCCCCCTCCTCCGTTTCCAAGGGGGGGACTTTCTTCGTGTTCTCGAACTCAACGTTGGAGTTGCCTGCCTTGTCCGTTTCAATAAGGATGTCCGGCTCTATCAGGATCAGCCTATTGACCTCAATGTTCCCGGTGATAAGCGGAAGAAGGGCCACTTGTATCTCGAAACGCCGGATTTTGGCCAGATCCGGACGTGAACCCCATGGAGCATTCTGGAAACTCACGTCCTCAAGCACAAGGGACGGGAAAAGGCCGATGTCGAGCTCGATATCACCGGCTAAGCTCAGTTCACGGCCGGTAGCCTCTTTTACCGCCTTGGCGATCTTGGGCTTTAGACTATTGAAATCATAGCTCGACAGAACCGCATAGACCGTTATGATCAATGCTATGGTCAGGACAACAAAAATACCCAGGGACCATTTGATCCATTTCCAGCGCATTGGAATACCTCAGAGAGATTGAAAGTGACAGGGGAGAATCGGTTTTATGAGTATAAAAGGCCGGGGTTTTTGTGTCAACTGGTGAGGCAATGCAATAAAAATCTCTGCTTTGACAGTGTCTAAGAGATATTGTAACTACACAGGTTCAAAGTTCCACGTTCACGGTTCAATGGTTCTTTTCTGAAGAGTGGCCTGTTAAATTCAGATTTTTCCTGAACCGGTTGAGTGGTATTAGCATGGACAATGGTTCATGGCTCTGGGTTAAAACCGTGAACCCTGAACTTTGAACCTGACAACCCGGGTAGTTATGAGATATTTTATAAGATAACAGGGGAGGAATAATATGCCGTTATGGCTTATAGTCTTCTTGATCTTGGCAGGAACGCTGTTTATCCTTAAGCTGTTGTACGTGCTTGCGTTCGGATGGACCCTTCCGGTTACCAGGGGGGCACTGTTCGTATCCACTGCCTCTGTCAGGATCAAGACCTTTTTGAATGCCGTGCCCATGGAGACGGGGGAACTTCTTGTGGATATCGGGTGTGGAGACGGAAGGGTTCTGCGGGCAGCTCACAGGCGATATGGCGTGAAGGCCATCGGTTTTGAGGTGAATCCCCTGGCATACTTGACGGCCCGGGTTCTGGGCCTTAGGACTCCGGGAATTCGAATCAAACGGGGCAACTTCTGGCCTGAGGATTTGGGTGATGCGGATGTGGTCTTCTGCTACCTGTTCCCGGATGTCATGGAGCGGCTGGCCGGAAAACTTGAAAA
>JAIOSR010000320.1 GCA_021107495.1 Desulfobacterales bacterium
ACCCATTCCGCAATGGATGCATTCACCACCTCGGCCCCGTATTTTTCGAGGACCCTTATCACATCCTGATTGGCGTGCACGTGGGTCCGCAAATAGATCTCGCCTACAATTCCGATCCGGGGCTTAGGGGGAATCTCGGGATCAATAATTGCCTTTCCCTCCTCAATGATCTCTTCCAGTTTGTCAAGGATTTTATCAAATTCTTTGTCGGGCCCAAAGGTTTCGAAGGTACCTTCCATGCCGCGCATCGATTTTTCAATGAATTTATCCGTCATCCCGGGTTCTTTCTCATAGGGCCTTATCTTCCAGAGCAGCCGGTCAAGGATATCCGCCACCACTACGGAAAAATAAGAGGCCTTCCTGAGATCCTTTACCCGTTCCTTCTCAATCATGCCGGCTAATGAATATCCATCCTTGGTGGTGAGGGAGCCTATCTTCAATCCGCTAAAATCGGCAAAAGAATCCAGGACAATCCGCTGGTATTTGTTATACATGCCGAAACGGCACGGGCCGTCTGCTTCGGGCATAAAATACACATAGTTTTCAGGGTCGAACTCGTCACCCAGCCTTTCCCTTTCCTTTTGCATATAATACAGGATGTCTCCCGTAGTAATCTGGCAGGGATAGCATTCCTTGCCGGAAGTATACTCCTGTCCCAGGTCAAGGCCCTTGCAGGTGTCCATGACCTTTGCGTGGATACCAAACCCACGGAACGTAGCCGCAAGGAGATGTGCCCCGATCCTGTTCATTTCGGGAATCAGGAATGTCTTATCCCTGAGATTAAAACGGCCTACCCTGTCTTTCAGTGATTGAAAGTTTATTACCTTGTTTGGTTCCATCTCATATACTCAACTCATAAAATGGCTGTATGCGTTTTTATATAACGCAGTTTTGCCGCTCATAAAAGGCGGGCGCGGCCTCCGGTTCGTAGAGTCTACGCCTCGGAGAGTGGCCAGCCCCATTAATTTGCTATTTTCAATTCCGATTTAAAATCCTGTTTCACTTTCTGCATGGCATTCTCAATAACATTTTTGTATGCCTCGAGCCTGGTCATGGCGCCGGCAACCGCGCTGTGCTCGTCTAACTCTAAGATGAGATAGACCCTCTCACCCATAATATACTTGTAAAAATGCTCAATAAAGGAGTCGGCCCCGCAGCCGAAATTTGTCAGATGGAGGCCGAAATAATTTGGATACTCTTTTATAAATTTGGCGGTCCTCAATATCTGGGCACCGAGCCCCCAGTACATGGAAGGAAAATCGGAAAGATCCACTGAAGACACGTCGATAAAATCCATTGGCAATGCGCTTACCCCTATCTTTGCCAGATTCTGACCCAATCTCAAGTTCAAACGTTCGTCATAAAGGTTATAGGGACGGCCTGTCACCACCACAATCTGTTCATCAGGATTCTGATCCTCAAGGATCTCCCTGCCCTTCTGATGAAGTTCCTTGTTAAACTGGTTCTCCCGCTCAAGGGCATAATCAAGGGCCTTTTTTATCTTAGCCTTTCCCACGCCGAGGCTGGGTCCTATTTGTTCCCATATCTCTAAGGCAAGGGAGTCCGTGTCATATTTCAGATGAAGAACCGGGCTAAGGACGGAATTGGGGTCTATGCCTAAGGCCATGCGGACCATATAGGAATTTCCCTGGACCATGGGACAATAAAAACCGGTTTCCGAGGGCACGGGCGTTGGCATGTTAATAATGTGAGGCATGAAAAGAAATTCTGTTTTTCCGATAAGTTCTTTGGTATGGCCGTGGGAGACTTTTACCGGATAACAGGTCTCAGCCACCATGGTCTCTATCCCCGCCTTTGACAGGTGAGGGTTTGTGGGCGGGGTCAGGACAAGACGAAACCCGAGCCGATCAAAAAAATGGGCCCACAAAACAGCGGTCTGAATGCCGTAAAGCGCCCGTTGCATTCCCACTGTCGGCCTGTTGTCCACTTCCATCAGGGGTTCCTTTTTCAGCTCTTCGTAAACCCCGGCCATGTATTTTTGCCAGATCTCCTGCCGCAGTGCAAAGAAGTTCTGTTTCCTTGATCCCCTTGTTCTTGTCACCTCATAGCGGCCACACTCCCCACCCCAGATACTTCGACGACCATCAAAGTCATAGATCTTTAACTTGCACTGGTTATGGCAGTTAGGGTCCGCATGGCATACCTTTTCGGTATATTTCATGCGGTCCTTTATGGCGCTTTCAAGACCCCTGAAAGTGCTCTCGTTTTTGTTTTCCAGACCCATTTTTTCCTGGACACTTATGGCTGCACCGTAGGCACCCAGGACTTCCCGGTTATCCGGAACCAAAAGACCTCTTCCAAGGACATTTTCAAAGGCGGCCACCACTCCCTTGTTCAAGGAAGGGCCTCCCAAGAACATCACCCTTCGGCCGATCTTTCGTTTTCCCACCACACGGTTCAGGTAATTATGTACAATCGCATAGCACAACCCGGCTATCAGGTCCTTCTCTTTCACCCCTTTTTGTTGATACGACACAAGGTCCGATTCCATAAACACGGTGCATCTCTCGGCTAACTTGACCGGCGCTTCCGATGAAAGCGCGATCTGTTGAAACTCATCCACAATATTGATCCCGTGTTTGTTGGCAAGTTCATGCAAAAAGCTGCCCGTCCCCGCGGCGCAGACCTTGTTCATATCAAAATCCAGCGGATACGTAT
>JAIOSR010000539.1 GCA_021107495.1 Desulfobacterales bacterium
GTATGATCGTTCATAAGGAGAAAGGTTTAACAGGTTCACGGTTCAACGTTCAGGGTTGGTCGTTTTGCGCCCTGAACCCTTACCTCTTTTTCTTCCCAAAGATGGGACCAAACATCTCTCCAATGGATGCCAGTTCGCGGCAGCCTAAGATTCTGGCAATCGCAAAATAGATGATCACTCCGATTATTATCAGACCGGCCAGGTCGATAATCACGCGAAATAGCCCGGCACCGGGATCAGCGGTGAGCCATATGGAGTGGAAATAGAAGACACCCAATCCCATGACCGCGGCCGCAAAAAAGCATTTCAGCGCAGACACCAGGACCGGCCTCAGTTCAATCATTTGAATCTTTCTTTTAAGAAAGAAAATCAAAAGAAGGAACTGGATTGTCGATGACAGAGACAATGCAAGCGCAATACCACCATGCTTCAAAGGCCCCATAAGTGCGAGACTGAACAACAGATTGGCCGCAAAAGCCACAAAAGCAATTTTGACCGGAGTCTTCGTGTCCTGAAGTGCATAAAAGGCCGAGACGATTACCCTGATTCCTGAAAATGCCCAGAGGCCGAGGATGTAGAAAAACAGGGCGCGATCCGTCATGAGCGTGGAGTATGAATCAAAAGCCCCCCTTTCAAAAAGGACCCGGATTATCGGCCTCCCCAGAACGATCAGGCCCACCATGGAGGGTAGAATAATAAAAAATACCAACCGAAGGGAATGGCTCAAGGTCTTTGCAAACTCATCAGGGTCTTTTTTGGCTGCATGGGTTGAAAGTGAAGGGAGCGCTGCGGTGCTGATTGCGATAGCAAAAACCCCCAAAGGAAACTGGACAAGGCGATCCGCATAGTAAAGCCAGGAAACACTTCCCTCCGCTAAGAATGAAGCGAGAAGCGTCCCGATATAACTGTTCAACTGGTACACCGCCGATCCGAAAACGGCCGGCAGCATAAGCATCCCGATCCTTTTCACAGCCGGGTGATCCGGCCGCCACAGGGGGAAGAGTTTGAGACCCTCCTTTGTGATCCAGGGAACCTGTAGAACAACCTGAAGCATCCCTCCGATCAGCACACCAATTGCCACACCCACAATGGGCTGGGCCAAATGGGGAGATAGCAGGTACGCAGCCCCGATGATACCCACGTTCAAAAAAATAGGTGCGGCCGCCGGTGCGGCGAAACGTCTTAAAGAATTGAGGACCCCCATAAAAAAGGCCACAATACTGATAAAAAAAATATACGGAAAGGTTATACGGGTGAGGAATACGGTCAGATCATATTTGACCCCCGAACTCCCGAAACCCCAGGCCTGGATTCTCACGATCCAGGGAGCAAAAAGGATGCCTGCCAATGTCACGCACACAAGAACAAGCAAGAGGAGCGTCAATACAATTCGTGCCAGATCAAAGGCATCTTTTTTTGTCCTGGTTGTCAGGTATTCGGTAAAAACGGGAATAAAAACAATGGTTAGAGAGCCTTCCGCGAAAAGGCGCCTCAATAGATTGGGGATACGGAATGCCGCTACAAATGCATCCATTGTCATGCCGGTGCCAAAGAAAAACGCCAGGACCATGTCGCGAACAAGACCCAGGATGCGGCTCAGAAAGGTGTAGAATCCCACGACCCCGGCGGCACGGCTCACATTTTTTTTCTCAGACGTTGGAGAATCAGAACTCTTCACCACACAAAATCCTTGACATGTAGAATATATTCGAAGTAAAATTTTATGTTTAATTCAACTTTTCAGGAGGTTCAAGTTTGGCAAACCATAAATCGGCCATTAAACGGGCCAGGCAAAACGAGGTTAGAAGACTCAGGAACAAGAATTACAGGACCAGAGGCAAAAATATGATCAAGGAAGTAAGGGCCGCCATTGCCGACAACTCAGCGGATAAGGCCAGGGAAAACCTTAAAAACGCCGTTTCCGTCATCCAGAAAAGCGTTTCCAAAGGCGTTCTTCATAAAAACACGGCCGCAAGGAAAATTTCCCGCTTATCACGCCGGGTTAATCAACTTACAGCTTCCTGACATGGGCTCTAACGGGCACACAGAGACAATAACACATTTTCGAGTATCAATTTCGGCTCTGAACCCGACTTGAGAAGGCCATCTGCCTCATAAAGGAAATGGATTGCCTTCTCAAGCTCATCCGTACTCCATTCCTTTGACTGGGGCACCAGTTTATTGCCCTGGAAATCCCTGAGTCCCAGCTTGTGTAACACATCTGACTTCCGGCCCCCTTTATTGATAATCGACCTGGTTTGCCAGAGTAACAGTATCTGGCGATTCAGCATACCCACGGCCCGAAATATTCCGGCCTTGCCTTCTTCTTCAATAAATTTGTTCAAGACCGACAACGATTTTTCGCCCTGCCTGGATGATATGGCATCCATGAGTTCAAAAATGGTATGAATCCGGCTGTAAATGGCAAGTTCCCTGACCTCCTCGATGCCAACGGTCTTGTCTCCATAACGGAGATAAAGCTTTTCCAGTTCCGTATGGAGATCTCTCATCCGTATACCCACGATCTCGCGGAGATATTCACATGCCCCGGCATCAATTTTCAGCCCCATGTCCTTTGCCGTCTTTTTGATCCAGGGAACTACCTCGTTGTCATATAACTTCCTGAAGTTGACGGCCTTTTTAAAATCCCTGATCTTTTTGTAGAATTTTGTTCGGAAATCCGGTTTTGAAGATATAAATATAAGGCAGGTCGATTCCACGGCCCTTTCAAGATAGGGGAGGAAGATTTCAAGCTCTGAGGCGGGAAATTCCTCGACCCTTCTAACAAGGATGAGCCTGTTTTGGGCCATGAAAGGGAGGGATCTGGCGGCATCAATAATAGCGCCCGGCCCGGTCTGGCCGGCCATACCCACTTTGTGACCGTAAAAAATCTGGAGGTTGAAATCTCTTACATCTTCGGGGATAAATGTCTCACGGACCTTATTGAGTACCTTTTCTAATTCAAAATCACTCTCCCCGTGGAACAGATAAAATGGAGATAATTGTCCCTTTTTTAGCTGGGACAAAAATTGCTCGGGTTGCAGATCTCGCCCCATTAGAACCTTTCCATTGTTTTCAGATAGATCCTTTCGGCCAGGGCCCGGCCAAGCTCCTGAACTGCCCTTTTTTCATTGTAACGATTGGCTAAAGGATCCGTTCCCACAGCAAAGGTCGTCTTTTCTTCCATTTTTTTATCATGCCAGATAACCTTTCCGGTGTTCCTGTCCACCAATTTCACATCCAATTTGATCCTCAACCAGCGGGAACTGGTTGTTGAATAGTTTGTCTCCTCACCCCGGACATTAGTCTGGGTAAGGTTGTAAGTGTAGGGGTCGGTCTCTATATCATACACCTTTCCGATCAAGACCGTCGATGCCTTCTCCCTTGAAACAAGAGGGAACTTTGCGTGGCTTGCAAATTCCTCCCGGATAATGCGGGTAAAAGCCCCCTCAAATCCCAGGGATGAGGAGGTGCTTTCCATCAAAGGAATGGCCAGCGATTCTATCTGTAACCCGACCGGGTTGCCGGTTGGACGGAAATGATAGCCGCAACCGACCACAAACATTAGAAACGACAACACGGCAAGAATGGGCAAAAGGGCCTTGTATGGTTTGAGGAATAGACGCATTATTCATATCTCCCGAATTTTTTCGATTGAACACGGACGGTTTTAGGGAAAAGTCGCTTGTAACACAATATTCAATCGTCAATCGTCAATATTCAATCCTATAATCACACTACCACATTAACCAGTTTTTTCTGGACCACTATTACCTTTCTGACAGGTTTTCCGTCAATGAAATGCTTAATCCGTTCATCCGCAAGGGCCTTGGCCTCGATCTCGTCTTCACCGTAAGAAACGGGCACCTCGATCCGGCTCCTCACCTTTCCGTTCACCTGAAGGACAATCAGCCTGTTTTCGACTTCCAATGCATCTTCACGATACTCGGGCCAGGGAACCGTGATGAGACACTCATCATGGCCCAGCATCTCCCACATTTCCTCGGTAATATGAGGTACAACCGGTGAAAGTAATACCACTGAGGTTTCAATAGCTTCCCGGATAATGGACCACGCCGTATCATCCTTTTTCTCTTTGCTGTTCAGAAACTGTGTCACCTCATTAACTAATTCCATGACAGCGGAAATACCCGTATTGAAATGAAACCGGTTCTCGATATCGTCTGTCACCTTCTTAATGGTCTGGTGGGTCTTTCGATGAACGGCCTTTAACCGGTCAGGCAAAGAGTCCTTTCCCTCATAGACCGGCACCTTGGTGATCTCATCAATATGATCGGTAACAAGCCGCCAGATACGGTTCAGAAACCTGTATGATCCGTCCACTCCCCGATCGCTCCACTCCAGATCCTTTTCAGGAGGGGAGGCAAAAAGACAGAACATTCTAACCGTATCCGCACCATATTCGTCTATCAAAGGCTGTGGGTCCACCACATTTTTTTTGGACTTGGACATCTTGACCGTATTGCCTGTGTTCACCCTGGTCCCGCAGCGAACGCAGCAATCTTCCTTGACCTCTTGAGGATAGAGATATCCGTGTTCCGGGCATTCCTGGGTTTCCTTGCACACCATTCCCTGGGTCAGGAGGTTGGTAAAGGGTTCTTTCACCTTGAGGTAACCGAAATCTCTCAGCACTCTTGTATAGAAACGGGAATAGAGGAGGTGCAGGATGGCGTGCTCAATACCCCCGATATACTGGTCCACGGGCATCCAGTAATTAACCCTCTCTTGGTCAAGCGGGCCCTCTGTGTAGTCTGGGCAGGTGTATCTGTCAAAATACCAGGAGGACTCCACAAAGGTATCCATGGTGTCTGTTTCACGCCTGGCCTTTCCCTTACAATTTGGACAGATCGTCTCAAAAAAGGAAGAGGAAAAGGGCAGAGGGGAACCACCGTTGGGACGCATGTCAAGATCAAGGGGAAGAGTGATCGGAAGGTCTTCTTCCGGCACGGGAACGGTGCCGCACTTTTCGCAGTATATAATCGGTATGGGTGCGCCCCAGTAGCGCTGTCTCGATATGCCCCAGTCCT
Organism: Desulfobacterales bacterium; assembly: GCA_021107495.1. GTDB lineage: Bacteria > Desulfobacterota > DSM-4660 > Desulfatiglandales > Desulfatiglandaceae > JAIOSR01. The sequence goes on from JAIOSR010000539.1 coordinate 5,049, forward strand.
TGAGCCTGTAATTTACCGTCTTGTATCCCATGCCTTTTGATTCTAAATATTCCGCAATACTGTCTAATGCCCCTAAGTTGCGCTGGCCGTCAAAAGGTCCGGAATTCACTAAAATGCCCTGATCCACAAATGCCTCTGTCATGGTCTCTTCGCTGAGGTCCTGGCCAGGGGGTTTTATTACAACCCGGAGGGGCAGGTCATACTTTTTTGCAAACTCGAAATCCCTCTGGTCATGGGTGGGAACGGCCATGATTGCACCGGTGCCGTAATCAGGGAGCACGAAATTGGCCACAAAGATCGGAATCTTCTCCCCTGTCGCTGGATTCAGGCAGTATCTCCCGGCAAATACCCCTTCCTTGGCCGTGAAATCCGCCGTGCGCATATAACGGTCCATCTTCAGGGTACGTTCCACAAACTCGAGGACATCGCCTTCTTCAGGCAATCCCTTGATTATTTCCCTTACCATGGGATGCTCCGGGGCAAAGCATAGAAAAGTCGCGCCAAAGACCGTATCCTGGCGTGTGGTAAAGGCCTCTATGACCTCGTCCGAATCCTTTAATGGAAATCGAATAATCGCGCCATGGCTCTTCCCGATCCAGTTCCTCTGCATGGTCAGGACCCTTTCCGGCCATCCGGGAAGCTTGTCACAGTAATCAAGGATATCTTCCCCATAATCGGTTATCTTCAGAAACCAGCTATCCATCTCCTTGATGGACACCTCCTGATCGGTATGACGCCAGCAGCAACCGTTTTCGACCTGTTCATTGGCAAGAACGGTCTGGCATTTTTCGCACCAGTTGACATGGGTCCTTTTCTTGTAGGCCAGTCCCTTTTCATACATCTTCAGGAATATCAACTGCTCCCAGCGGTAATACTCGGGGTCGCAGGTTGCAAATTCCCGGTCCCAGTCATAGCTGAAGCCCATTCTCTTGAGCTGGACCTTCATGCCGTTGATGTTATTATAGGTCCATTTAGCCGGGTGCGTGTTGTTTTCTATGGCTGCATTCTCCGCCGGCATTCCAAAGGCATCCCACCCCATGGGGTGAAGCACGTTCTTGCCGCACATCCTCTTGTATCTTGCAACCACATCCCCGATGGTGTAGTTTCGCACATGTCCCATATGGATATTTCCGGAGGGATAGGGAAACATTTCCATGAGGTAGTATTTTTCCCTGGACGGATCTTCAAAGGCCTTGAACAGGTTTTTCTTTTCCCAAAATGCCTGCCATTTGGATTCTAATTTCTGCGGATAGTATTTCATTGCTCACCTTGTAATCAAGAAGTCGAAGTGTCAAAAACAAATGATGGACTTGTAAAAGTCCATCATCAGGTCCCGCCTATAGCCGGGAGTAAGCCCCGGCCCGGGACGGGGGTGGAACCATTTGAATTCACTTCAAATGGCGGGGGAGGGGAAGCCCTACCCCGCCTCGTAAAAAGGCGCAGAGCGACTTTTTACGAGGTTATCAAAAATAATAGTGTGATCAAGTCTGGATCTAAAATGCTCTTTCAATTGGCGAACCAGGGATTCAAGCTCACCGATTTGACCGGTATTCACCGAAAAAACGATCTTCAAGAGGAAATCAGGCTCATCCCCGTGGTTAATAAGAAAAGGTTCCACCAGATGCACACAGGCAGTTTCAAGCATGGATGTGTATTCAAACCCGTCCCCTTGCGCAATCGGAATCCGAATGCCTATATCGCTGATTGCCATCTTATCCACGGCAATGCCTGTCTCTTTTATTGTTTCAGAGAGAAGGCCGGGAGTAAAGTCACGGCGTGGACCAAGGCCCTTCAGCAATATCTTATCGGCCTTTATCATGCCTTGAGAAGCCACTAAAAGCGTATCGCCTTTCCCGCCTTTCCAAAAACCCCTTTTCTGCAAGGAGCTCAGGTACCCCGAGGTCTTGGCATCAATGCCAAAGGCGCAGTCCCCATTTTCTACGGCTCCCTCAAACACGAAGGCCACCACGATCTCACACCAGACCTCCTCTAATGGGCGGGCAGTAAAACGCAAGTCCAGTTTCATAACTGCCCATCCTCGTCCTCTTTTAACCGGCCCTCCTGCACAAGGTTAATGTAAATATTGTCCAGTACGCCGTTTATAAAACTCCCGGAATCCTCACCCCCGAATTTCTTTCCCATCTCAACGGCCTCATTAATGGAAACCTTCGGTGGAATATCCTCCATAAACAACATCTCAAAGGCAGCCAGCCTCAATATGCATTTGTCTAAGAGGGACATCCTGTCCAATCGCCAGTTCCTGGATGCCTCGCTTATCAATCGGTCCAGTTCCTCCTTTTTTTCACAAACCCCTGTTACCAGCCTTTCTGAGAAAGGTCTGATTGAATCCCCGGAGTTGAATTTTTCACATATCAGGTCAAACCCCTTTTTTGGATCGCCGGGATTGAACTCCAAATGGAAATGGACCTGAATTGCCAGTTCCCGGGCCTTTCGTCTTTTACCCATTATACAGATCTCGAAAATTTTAGCTGAGTTGGGGTAATATTTTGGAGAAAAGGATGCATTTCTAACTCAAGATTTGGGTTCAAGGTTCACCCTTCAGGGGTTAAAACCTCACGCGGCGCAAGCGCCTGCGCTGCGCGTTGAACCGTTGAACTCTGAACCTCTCAACCCAGACCGACCTGATGTCCAATTTTTGAGCAAAGTCCTAAAAACTATGGGGATTGCAGTCACAAAATAAATAGTTTTACGAGGTCTGTTATATAATCCCTTAGCAGTTTTATTCCAATTCCTTAAACAGGTTGACCATTTCAATGGCCGCCATGGCAGCATCATAACCTTTGTTTCCTGATTTTGACCCTGCCCTTTCAATGGCCTGCTCAAGGTTGTCTGTTGTGAGCACTCCAAAGGTAATGGGAATACTGCACTCTAAGGCAACGGTTGCTATCCCCTTGGAGACTTCCGCCGCCACATAGTCAAAATGGGGTGTGGCCCCTCTTATGACCGCACCAAGGCATATCACCGCATCATATTTACCGCTTTCGGCTAACTTTTTTGCCGCAAGAGGCGTCTCAAAGGCCCCGGGAACCTTCACCAGAGAGACCTGTTCCTCGCCGGCCCCGTGTCTCTGAAGCGCGTCCATCGCCCCTTCCACTAACCTCGAACTGATGAAATCATTAAACCGGCTCACGATGATTGCAAACCGAAAACCTTCGGCCAGTAACTGACCTTCAATTGTTTTAGGCATAGGAACCTCCTTGTATACCTTGTTACAGCAAATATCCGGGTATAGAGGGCCCGGCTTTTGCTCACCCCTGAAAGGGGCTGTTTTAGTTAAAGCCTTACAAGTGACAAATGACGAAAGTGATCTAAAGTGCCTAAAGTTATGGAGTCGCTCCGCTCCGCTGATTTTATATAATTGATAAAATACCTTAACTTTAGTTCACTTCAAATTTTAGTTCACTTCAAACTCTTTTAACTATTCTTAAGGCAAAGCCCACTGACTCTGACCCCGACCAGAGGACGGGCTTTCCACGTTCCGGTAAATTACTTATCCATAATCTTCATAAGATGACCTAATTTTTCACATTTTGTCGTCAGATACTTCAGGTTTTCAGGTCTTGGTTCACATTCGATAGGCACCCTTCCGGTCACTTGGAGACCGTAACCTTCAAGCCCAACGATTTTCTTGGGATTATTGGTCATAATCCGCATCTTCCGGACTCCAAGATCAACCAGGATCTGGGCTCCGACACCGTAATCTCTCAAGTCCGGATCAAAACCGAGTTGCTCATTGGCCTCGACCGTGTCAAGACCCTGATCCTGGAGGGCATAGGCCTTTAACTTGTTGGCAAGGCCGATACCCCTCCCTTCCTGCTGGAGATAAAGGATCACTCCGAGGCATTCTTCCTCAACCATTGCCATGGCCTTTTTGAGCTGCTCACCGCAATCACAACGATAAGAACCAAATACATCGCCGGTCAGGCATTCGGAATGTACCCGCACCATCACTTCTTTTTCGGGGTCGATCTCACCTTTGACCAGAGCTATGTGTTCATATTCATCAATGTCATTAACGAAGGCGATGGCCTTGAATTCGCCGAACGGAGTGGGTAAGACCGTCTCCGCGGCCCTGTGAACAAAAGACTCGGTTCTCATACGGTAGGAAATGACGTCCGCTACCGTGGCGATCTTTATACCGTGTTTTTCGGCAAATTTTTCAAGATCCGGCATCCTGGACATTGTGCCGTCATCATTCATGATCTCGCAGATTACCGCGGCAGGTCTCAGACCCGCAAGGCGGGCAAGATCCACAGACCCTTCTGTCTGACCGGTCCTGAAAAGGACCCCTCCCCTTCTGGCTCTCAGGGGAAAGACATGTCCCGGCTGGACAAGGTCTTCCGGTCTGGCATCAGCGGCCACGGCAGTTAAAACAGTATGCGCCCTGTCCGCGGCCGAAATTCCGGTTGTTACTCCTTCCCGTGCCTCGATTGATGTAGTGAACGCGGTATTATAGGGTGAACGATTGTCACGGACCATCTGGACAAGCTTTAGTTGTTCCACAATTTCCGGGTCCAGCGCCAGGCAGATGAGCCCGCGACCGTATTTTGCCATAAAATTGATGGCCTCCGGCGTAACCTTTTCCGAAGCAATGGTCAGGTCCCCTTCATTCTCCCTGCCCTCATCATCCACAAGGATGACCATCTTCCCCTGTCTCAAATCCTCCAATACTTCTTTGATGCGTGTAATAGGCATTTTAATCACCAAATCCTTGTTTTATAAGCATTTCCATATCAATTCCGGACCCGCCATCCCTATCCCCGGTTGACCTGTCCCTTGAAAAAAACTTCTCCACGTATTTTCCTATCAGATCCGTTTCAATATTGACCTGATCCCCCACCTTTTTTTTCAGAAGTGTCGTCTCCCGGCCGGTCTGGGGAATGACATTCACCTCAAAAAATCTTTCCTCACAGCGATTAATGGTCAGGCTGATTCCGTCTACGGCGATGGAACCTTTTTCGATTGTATAACGCGAAATTTTTTCTTCAATCCCGATTCTTAAAAGCCACGACCTCTGCTGTGTCTCTTTCTTAATTATTTTTCCGATTCCGTCCACATGGCCCGAAACCAGATGACCTCCCAAACGATCCGTCAAAAGCAAGGCCCTTTCAATATTAACCTCATGGCCCTGTCTCAAAAAAAGCAAAGTACTCCGCGAAAGGGTTTCCCCGGAAACATCCATGCTGACCAACCCTTTCGATATGTCCGTTACCGTCAGACACACACCGTCAATGGAAATACTTTCTCCCACCCGGTATTCGCCGGTCATGGGAAAGAGAGGCTCAACAGTAATCCTCATATCGTTACCGATA
>JAIOSR010000160.1 GCA_021107495.1 Desulfobacterales bacterium
AGTCTTACGATGCAGTTATTATTGGTGGAGGACATCACGGCACGATCATTGCCCCTTATCTGGCCAAGGCCGGCCTGAAAGTAGGGGTTTTTGAACGGCTGGATCATCTTGGCGGCGGTGCCGTATCATATGATGACACGCCGGCGCCCGGGTTTCGAGGCAACTTCTGCGCGCACTTTACCCGTTTTTACGGTCATCCCGCGTATAAGGAATTCAATCTTCGCGATGAGGGATTAGAGTATGTGTTTCCGGATACCAATGAAGCTGCCGTCTTTGATGATGGAACTTCTTACGTGGCCTATGCCGGTTTTCCGGTGGTGGATCCTCAAACGGGAAAAACAGAATACAGTGAAAAAAATGTAAAAAAGACCTTTGATCAGATAGCCAGGTTTTCGAAAGCGGACGCGCAAGCCTATCTGGATTGGACGGAAAAATACACAGAACTCATCCGGCCCGCATTTCATGACTATCGATTCGCCGTGCCCACGCCCTATGGTGTGCCGGATGCCCTGGAAAAATTGATGACCAATCCCAAGAGCGGATTTGATCCGTCCATGCAGTTCATGACTGCCAAAGAATGGGCGCACTATGTCTTCGAAAGCCCTGAACTGAGGATCCTGACCATGAGAGGGTTTCTCACATCCTGTGGCATTTATCCCGATGATGTTCCGGGCATTATGTATGCTTTTGCGACGCTCCACTTAGTGTTAGGATGGGAGACAGCGGCCATTGCCAAAGGGGGAACCCAATCTATTACGGATTCCCTTGTTTCGGCGGGCAAGAAATTAGGGGTTGATTATTTCATCAATTCTGAAGTGGATAAAGTGCTTATTGAAAATGGTAAGGCCAAAGGCATCAAGTTATTGGATGGGTCCGAGATCGAGGCCAAACAAATGGTGGTATCCGACAATGCCACGCCTCAGTTGTTTCTCCGTATGGTCGGCGAAGAACATCTGTCCACCCAGATGAAGCGTAAAGTGGATACCTACTTCTTTGATCGCGCACAGCTCTTCTGGGGCCCCATCGGCGTGCATGACCTGCCGCAATACAAGGCGGCCAAGGACAACCCCGATATCAATGCCACCCCGCGCACATACCATATACCCAAGGATCTGGCATTTATGGAAGACAAGTACATGCATGAAATTTTCCTGTTAGGGATGCCTTCCAAGTTTCTTCTTCTGACGGCGCCCGACAGCATATGGGACCCAACCCGTGCCCCCGAAGGAAAACACAGCATCCATGTGGAGGAATTTACCGCTCCCGCACGCATTTTCTCCAGGAAAGAGTGGCGTCAACTGCATGATGAGTTCGTGGACTCCATGATGGAACAATGGCAGAAATACGCTCCCAACATGACCAGAGACAATCTCATCGGAGAGCGTGTTGCAACCCCCATCGATATTCAGGACACCCATCTGGACATGAGAGAAGGGGGCTGGTCCGAAGGCAACTGCGGCGGGTCCCAGAGCGGCCGTTTCCGGGGACTGCCTGGCGGCCTCAAGACTTTTATCGACGGTCTGTATATGTGTTCCTCGGGGGTGGCGGGCGGACCGGCCATCGGACGGGGATCCAGCTATAACTGTTACCAGGTGATCGCCAAGGACTACGGGCTTCGGATGCCGGAGTATTAGAGAGAATTGAAGATTGTTGATTGGGATTCTTCTATTTGACTTCTTTTCAATCGACAATGCGAAGATGTTCAAGGTTTTTCAACCTTGTTGTTTTTATATCGACAATCGACAATCCACATGGGGGGCATATGCGCTTGAAGGGTAGAGTGGCTATTGTGACCGGCGGGGCCCGGGGGTTGGGCAGGGCTTTCGCTCTTCGGCTGGCTCAGGAAGGTGCCCGGGTTATGATCATGAATATCGTGCTCCGGGACAAAGACCTGGACGATATGAAGGAATCGGTTCGGCTTATAAGGGAGACCGGCGCAGAGGCCCGGTTTTTTGAGGGGGATGTGACCAGCGAGCCGGACACCCGGGCCATGGCCGAAGCAACAGCGGCGGCATTCGGCAGGATAGATATTCTCATCAACAATGCCGCCATTTACGATGGCCTCACACGAAAACCATTCGATGAAATCCCCCTGGACGAATGGGATCGGGTTATGGGGGTCAACGTCAAGGGGGCCTTCTTGGCCACCCGTGCCGTGTTTCCTTTCATGAAACAACAGGAATACGGAAAAATCGTGAACCTCTGTTCCGAAACGGCCTTTACCGGTTCCCACGGCTTTGTCCATTATGTGTCCTCCAAGGGGGGCGTTCTGGCCCTGACCCGGGCCTTAGCCGTTGAGCTGGGTCCTTATAATATCTGTATCAATGCCATTGCCCCCGGATTTACTGACACGGAAGCCAGCCGTTCTTTAGCGGATGTGGACAAATACGACACATCCAGAACCCCGCTCAAGCGCGTGGGGACGCCTGAAGACATCACGGGAACCGCCCTTTTTCTGGCCTCTCCGGAAAGTGATTTCATCACAGGGCAGACACTTCTGGTGGATGGGGGCAGGTATATGCATTAAGTGGGGCTCAAGGCATAAGGCAAAGGGCATAAGGGAAGCATTTGTTAACCGCCGAGAAAGATTAACGCTTTAGTAATACTTTAGCCTATTGCAGGAGTGGGGCATTTTTAAAGGCGATATCTAAACCTGGAGCAGAAACGTGGCCCATTTTCAGGGTTCTGCTAAAATTTACCTTAGACCTCATACAGAGAGCTGGAACGAACCCTGAAAATTAGGCCACTGCCAAAGATTGCAGCTAATGGGCTTTGAGATATCGCCTTGAAAAACACCTCACTCCTGCAATTAAGTCTGATAATTCGCGGGTTTTTAAAAGGCTAAAATGTTACGTGCTTTTGATTTTCAATTACAAAGGTAGCTGATGGAAGTAGTAGAGCCATTAAAAGAGGCATCGGACATGATAAGGGATGCCGGCGGTGAGGCATTCAACCTCTGTTTTCAATGCGGGCTTTGCACGGTCAGTTGCCCATGGAATATAGTCAGGGCCTTCACCCCTCACAGGATGATCTGTGAAGCAAGGTATGGCCTGGCCGATCTGGGGGATGAAGGCTGGTGGTTGTGCAGCACATGCAATACGTGTGTAAGCCGCTGCCCCCGTGGTGTCGTCATAACGGATATCCTGCGCGCAGTGCGCAGAATAATGTTGGAGTACCAGTATAGCATGGCTCCGGAAAGCCTTCGGAGTGCCATGGGCAGCCTGAGCGGTGCCGGTAATCCCTGGGGAGAAGAACGGGAGAAACGTGCCGAATGGGTGCAGGGCCTTGACGTTAAGACCTTCACTCGGGATATGGAGTTTTTATATTTCCCCTGTTGTGTTCCTGCTTATGACCCTAATCTCGGAAGTGTGGCCCGGGCCACAAGCACTATACTCAAAAAGACCGGTGCTCAATTCGGTATCCTGGGCACGAAGGAGAGTTGTTGCGGCGAGAGCGTCTGCAAGGCAGGCAACCAAAGCCTTTTCGAAAAGTTGGCGAAAAGCAATATTGATGCCTTTAATGACAGTGGCGTAACAGAACTGATTGTCAGTTCCCCCCACTGCTACACTACATTCAAAGACGATTATCCCGGTCTCGGGGGCAACTTCAAGGTTATTCATTTTACTCAATACCTTGCCTCGGTTATTCGTGAAGGTAAACTCGGCTTCACAAAGGAACTGAATAAAAAAGTGGTCTATCATGACCCATGTTATCTTGGACGTCACAACGGGATATATGATGAACCGCGAGATGTGTTGAAAAGCATTCCCGGCTTATCGCTAATGGATGAGATAGACTCCCGGGAAAACAGCCTCTGCTGTGGCGGTGGGGGTGGGAGAATATGGATGGAAACCAGAAAAGGCGAACGGTTCTCTGATATTTTAGTGGAGCAGGCCATTGAGCAGGGCGCGGATATACTTGCTACTGCCTGTCCATACTGTATCCTTAATTTCA
>JAIOSR010000218.1 GCA_021107495.1 Desulfobacterales bacterium
GTTTCTACCGTATCTTAGGGAAGCCACCATGGTTGTCCCAGTGCCGCAGAACGGGTCTAGAACCGTATCGCCATGAAATGAAAACATTCTAACAAGACGAGATGCGAGCTCAAGCGGGAAGGGAGCAGGATGATTTCGGGTTGAGGCGCCGGTAATATTCCATATTTGTTGAAACCAGGCATTAAAATCTCTTTTATCTATCTTGCTTGCTTTTCTCTGTGCTTCAGTTGGTTTTCGATAGCCGCCCGGTTTTCTCTGCATCAAAATGAATTCCATATCATTTTTTATGATCGCATTAGGTTCATAGGGTTTTCCTAAAAATTTAGAACCATTTTCAACTTCAAAACTGGCATTTGCTATTTTATGCCAGATAATGGGATTAAGGTTATCAAAGCCTATTTTCCGGCATAAAACGCAGATATCTGCGTGCAAAGGAAAAACAAGATGACGTCCGAATCTCCGTCTTGAAACGCACACGTCACCTACAACGCATACTAAACGCCCTCCCGGAACGAGTACACGAAAAGCCTCACGCCATATTTTTTCAAGTTCACCTAAAAAAGATTCATAGTCATTGACGTGTCCCAATTGATCCGGATTCTCATTATAGCGTTTCAGATTCCAGTATGGAGGTGAGGTAACGACTAAGTGAATAGATTCATCGTCCAAGAAGGATAGGTCTCTTGCGTCTCCATTTATTAGTCTCTGCACGGTCTTCTGTTTATCGCTTTTCATACAAAGGCTCCAACATGAGAAACAAGAGATCTTGCAAAAATTTTAAAAGAAAGATCGTTTGCTGGTTCATTGTAAACACCGGCAATGCCATTATCGCTTGCAGATGTTATAAAAAATGAAGAAGAATAATGACGTTCAAGAATAAGTTTCCTGCAAAAGAGTTCATAACGTTTCAGATATGAAGCACCGACGAATTCGGGAAATACTCGAAAATGAGGTTCTCTTACTTTAACGGGCCGATTTGAGGCTTGACAATCTTCGAGCATAAAGAAATAGCCGAGGAAAGGTTGAACACCCCCATTGAAGGCTCCCTCTCTAAAAGCTGTCCATAGATCAAGGGCGCTTCCCATCGCCTCTTCGGTCCTATTGTTGAAATTGTTTCCGAATGAGGGCCCCACTTGGGATTTGGCTTCAATAGCGACAATTAGCTCATCATTTTTAATGACCAACAAATCCCACTCCTTGGTTGGCCTAAAAAAACCTGGCAACTCAAGTGCCTTCTTTTCATGAATATACTGTTTCTCAACCCCGGCATCAACAATCAAATCTTTGAACAGGGCAATAAAACCGTCCATCTGTGCGCCACCCGTAACTGCACTTCTCAAACCTGCATCGGAGACCCCACGTTTTTTTTGCTTGTCCTTTTGTGCTTTTCGAGTAAGCCAGTAATGGGATACAGCTTGAGCAACATGTTTATCGATATCGTCTAAAATCTTCTGCATTTTTTGATCCTATACCTTATTCTGTGTTTAATTGATTTTTGAGCGCCAATACGAAGGCGCGGCAACCATTAAGTGTAAAGAATTTATTCAATGATATCGGCTATTCTAATGTTAATTATTGATTTATATTGTAGGTTGATATAGCATAATTTAGAATGAAAATGCAAGGGGATTGTAAACGCAAAAAACCTCGAAGACTGCCGGACAAGTTATAAAATCGCTTTGCGATTCCATACAGAATTGAGGGACCATAAAATGAAAATCATCAGAAAAAGCTGTGCAGAGGGGGCTGAAAAGGTCCAAGGATTGGTCGTCGTTATTGACGTGTTCAGGGCATTTTCATGTGCGCCCCTCTTTTTCCATTTTGGCGCGAGGCGGGTTATCCTGGAAGCAGACCCTGAAAAAGCCTTTGAGCTTGCACGCGAAAACCCCGGATTCATCTTAGTGGGTGAAGTAGATGAAGTGCCCTTGGAAGGCTCTGAGGTTGGAAATTCGCCTTCGCACATTATCCTGAAAGGTGAACCCTATTTCAGGGATAAAACCGTTATCCACCGTACGACGTCGGGTGTCACAGGCGTCTCATCGGCCTATGACAGGGCAGAAGAGATAATACTCGGAAGTTTTGTCATGGCCAAGGCCGTTGCCGCCTATATCAAATCACAAAATCCGGGGATTGTGACATTACTGGCCATGGGAGCACGGGCACAAAAGAAGGCGGTCGAAGATGAGGCGTGTGCCGACTACCTGGAACACCTCCTCACAGGCACACCCTATGACCCTGTCAAGGTTTTTAAGGATATCGTATTTGAGAAGACAGCCCAGAGGTTTCTTCAGGGGAACACGGAATACCTGCCAAAGGAAGACCCTGCTTTCTGTCTTCAGGCCGATCTCTTTGATTTTGTCTTGACGGTCAAAAGAGTAGAGAATCAATTGGAAGTATTCAAGAAACCGTCTGTGGGAGGCGGGGGGTAGGGAGATTAAACCAGCAGGTACTTTTTCATGACCTCCTCGTTGTCTCTCAGGTCATTGATACTTCCGTGATACCGGATAACGACGTTGTCAATAACATAACCCCGATCACTGAGATAAAGGCAATGGCCTTTAAAGTTGTCCGTGTCTAAAAGTTGTCATATGCCATGAAAAAACTTAAACCTTCAAGACCATCATCCAGTCATCTATCCCGATCCCCGGTGTTTCGATGTCCCTTTCGGAATAAAATTCCTTCAGCAGGTCCGGGGCTTCTTCGGTGGGCCGTCCTTCAAGTCCTGATTCGAGCCATTTGATTGCTTCCTCCGGAAAGCAAAAGAAATCCCCCGATAAACAGACATCGCTGAATCTTTTTTCTCTTACTTCGTAATCCGCACGTATCAGCCCTCCGGGCGCCTTGTGCATTTTGTGAACCACTTTTACTCCGGCCCGTATCTTGACATCGCGGCCGGCAACCCGTTTGCCTTTCTGATGAAGCCACTCTTCGTTAACCATTCGGGCTCTCAGGTCATCAATTTTGGCCTGCAACTCCTGGTCTTTTTCACACGGTTCCATTGGTCCAAGTAATTTGCCGAACTCTTTCGCCATGAGGCCGTTCAAACTCGACTCATCCCATTGCTTCGCTTCCTTTTCACCCAATTCCCTTCGAATCGTGGACAGATTTTCCCGGAGTGTTTTGTGGACCTTGTCACGAAGTTTTTCGTCCGGGACTTTGAGGACCCTTGCCATCATTTTATAATTGAAATCCACGATCAGGTTTCCCACAAAAACAATGCAGTCGCCGATTTCACCGGCCCCGGTACCGGAAATCTTTCGCGTCTCCACGATCACGTCATTGACGGGTTTGTATTCAGCAGCAATTCCTATTTGCCGATAGACATTTATAATGGGCTGGAGAAATTTCTTATAGAAAGTTCCTTTCTTTTTGGGGATCAGGGGATTGTCTTTGCGAAGAATCAGTTGAAAAAAGAGCTGCTCCCCGTCTAAATAGACGGCGCCGCCTCCCAGATCCCGGCGGAAGACCGGGATGTGGTTTGCCCTGCAATAGTCAAGGTCGACTTCCTGTTCCGCGTCCTGGTGAAAACCGATGCATACGTAAGGCGTGGCCGGAGAAACCAGTGAAAGGGCCTCGCGTCCAAGGGCGGCTAAGGCATGGTAAATGAGTTGGGATTCGTCCCAGGGAACCTTTCCGGGGTTGTATAGTTTCACGGTTGGGTCTCCTCTATTTTTTCATTCGCCCGGCTAAAAACCTTTGCCTTTAGGCGAACAGCTTTAGCACTTTATGTAACTTGAATTTAGAATATCGAACAAGGAATTTCGAATCTTGAAGTAAGTGATAGCTTGGCTTATGTCATTTTTAAAAATATTATAATTTCCTACTTTGATATTCTGCGGTTTCTTGTTCTTCGGTTCTGCGGTTCAAAATAAATGACTTCCATTCGCACAGAAATCTAAATGTTTTCAGCAGGTAGTGATCTATTTTCCGTTTAATACCGTTAATCCTATCGTTTAAGGGCCTTGTGAATGAGCTGCGTAATATCCAGGACTTCAAGCGGGACCTTGTTCCTTCGGACATAAGTCATCATGGTCCGCACGCATTGCTGACAGGATGTGACCACGGCCTCGGCGCCAGTACTCATGACCTCTTCTATTTTTCGCTTAGCGATTTCAGCGGAAAGCTTGGCGTCGATCATCTCGAGGTTGCCACCACCACCGCAACATTGGCAATTTTCGCGGTCTTTCGGGAGTTCCACAAATTTGACGCCGGGGATGGATCGGATCACTTCCCTTGGTTCGTCAAATACCCTGGCGCCTCTACCCAGATCACACGGATCGTGATAAGTAACCGTCATAGGCAGTTCTTTAAAAGGAATACGGTTTTCCTTTACCAGCCTCATCAAGTACTGAGAGGCGTGTGTGATCTGAAACTCATGGGGATAGTATTCACGCCACATCTGAAAACAGGACGGGCAGGCCAAAACAACCTCATTCGCCCCTTTCTCCCGTACCGCCTCGATGTTGTGGTCCATGAATTCCTGAAGCATATCCTTAAGTCCGGCCCCTAACATAGGAAAACCGCAACACCACTCCTCTTCGCCCAAAAGGGTAAAGCCCACTTCACCCGCATCAAAGATCTCTGCCAGTGCAATGGGGATCTTCTGGGCCAACGGGAAATAGGCCGCCACGCAACCGGTAAAATATACCACCTCGGCCCGGTTTTTGAGATAGCCGTGATCCGGGGCGTCTCTCATGTCCTCCACCCATTCGGCCCGTTCCTCATTGTCCTCTGCAAATACATTGCGGCTCTCTTCCAGGTTCTCCCGTATCATATCAATTTTCTTCGGGTAAGACTCGGAATGAACCAGGTCCTGGCGAAGGGAAAGCCACAAATCCTTGAGATGAATGCCTACGGGACATACCTCCTGGCAATTGCCGCAGAGCGTGCAGCGAAAAACCGTATCACTGAAGTGCTTCAACTGATCTTCGGCAGGCCCCTTTTTACCAAAAAGCCTGCGAAAGAGGCCGGACCTGCCCTTGAGGATTTGATTGAGGCCCTTCATGCGAAAGATGGCGGACAGTTCCCCGTCCAAAGAGGCCGCCACTGCAGGGCACACGTCGGCGCAGACAGTGCAGTTGGTGCACGCCCCCATTTCAAGAAGCTGGATAACGTTATAGTCCTGGTTGGCCATTAAGTAACTCTTTAAATTGTAAAGAGACTTTTTTGACAGAATTTACAGGATATTCAGGAATAAAAACATCAAAACGCATCTATTGAGACTTTGCCCTGTTTGTTCGCTTGAAATAAAATCTTGGATATCCTGTTATCCTGTCAGAATTATTCTTGTGCATATTTCTCGATATCGGCCAGGACCCATTTTTCAACGGCATCCTGCCCGTGGATAAGATTCTCGATTTCGCTCTTGTCTGCGGGCTTGATCTTGTACATCCAGCCCTTGCCGTAACAGTCGTCATTGATCAGTCCCGGATTTGTCTCCAATTCCTCATTTACTTCCGCCAGTTCTCCATTTACAGGCGCAAAGACCTTTCCCAGCCACTTGCCCGATTCCATCTTGGCAAATTTTTTCCCGAGTTTCAGTTTCTTGCCTTCATCCGGAAGCTGGACGTAAACGATCTCTCCGGCCATTATTTGGGCAAAATCATCCATGCCCATAACCAGGAGATCCCCTTCTTCCTTGACCCAAAAATGATTCTCCTCATAATGCAGTTCGTCCGGCATGTTGTATTGTTCAATTTTCATGTCCTTTCCTCCTTTGTTCTTCTTTACACCAATGGTAAGAATTCAACCACTAAGGGACTTCGGAAATCCTCAATTGTTAAGTGTTTCGGAAACGCCTTTCTTGCTGCCATGTGCGTGCCCGGCAACCGCATTCAACGCCAAGACCAACGGGGACAAAATAATATGCAACAACCGGCTGAAAGGCAAATAGGCAAAAAATGCGCCCGTCAGAACGGCATGGACGTACCAGATGTATCCATAGACTTCAGGCAAGCCGGATGTATCCGAGAATAACATGCTGATACCGTATCCCGCAATTGCATAAGTTGAACCGTCCGGAAAGCCTGTCATGGCAACGCGCATGCCTTCAAGTATAAAACCTATCACCACGATTCCGGCAATAAGACCCAAGGCCAGACGATCCTGCCCTGGAAAACCTTTCATCTGATTGGATCGTTTGAGGCTTCCACGTATGAAAGCCGATGCCACTCCCATAAAGACCATGACCCCTGTAAGATCAAACAGAATAGCGGTTGCAGGGTTGTTCTTATCCAACATGCCCCAAACCGGTTTCCATTCAGGTTTCCAGAGGGAAGCTATTACTGCCACAAACCCCCATGTGAACCTGAAGACAAAGGGGAGAAAAATCAGGCTGTGAATGAGCCAGCGTGTCTTAGACTGCCTGAAAAGCCTCCTTTGAAGGAAGACATCCAGGAACATGGCCTTTATGATCAGGAGTATGTTTGGAGAAAAAACGGCCTTTACCGCACTCCATAACAGCATAAAGAACTTGTAAAAGGAATTAGCAGTACTCTGACCGGGCAAGGATCCTGTCAGCCAGACCGAGAGGGTCAATATGAGACCGGCCAGGAAAATGATCAGGGCAATAATGGTTGTTGTATCTCCCACGGAAAATGTTGCAGCATGGCAGGGCATGCA
>JAIOSR010000198.1 GCA_021107495.1 Desulfobacterales bacterium
CAAGTTAAAGGCAAAAACACCCCCCTTTGTAAAAGGGGGAGGCCAAGGATTCTTTTTAAAAGGCTAAAGTGTTACACCGCTTCTGGCTATGATTCAAATGCCTGATAAAAAACCGATTCGAATCCTTCGAATAATCGCCCGCCTTAACGTTGGTGGACCGGCCATACAGGCAATTTCCCTGAGCAGCGAGCTTTCGCCGGATCGCTATCAGACCATGCTTGTATGCGGACAGGTGAGTGCAGGTGAAGGGGATATGGCTATGTATATTTCATCGCTATTTCAGTACGTTAAAAACATTTGCCTTTATTCAAATCGAAAGGCTGATCGCCAGGTATACGGACCGGATTATCACCATCATCCCGTTGCAAACAGGGAATGAGCGCAGAGGTGGAGGTCGTGCAGATGCAGCTGATAATCGGCTGATAGATCGAGCAATGCAGAAAAAAAGGGGGGGTGCGAAAGCAACCCCCCTTTTTTGTTGGTGAGAAGAGCTGATTAGTTCTCCCTGTTTTGAGCTTTTCCAATTGACAATTTTCCTGCTTGTGCATATAAAAACCACAAAATGATTTTTTGAAAGGAGCGATTATGGATTTTAGCCTTTCTATGGAGCAGGAGATCCTGCGAAATTCGGTCCGGGATTTTGCCGAAAAAGAGATCAGGCCGGTGGCCAGGGAGATGGACGAAAAAGAGGAATTTTCTTATGACACCATGCGCAAGATGGCGGAATTGGGTCTTTTCGGGATGTTTGTTTCCGAAAAGTACGGGGGCCAGGGCATGGACTATGTGTCATATATCATCGCCACAGAGGAGATAGCCAGGGTGGATGGCTCTCATGCAGCCACTGTGGCGGCGGGCAATTCTTTAGGCATTGGACCTCTTTACTATTTCGGAAGTGAGGAGCAGAAGCAGAAATATCTCCCCAAACTTTGTTCGGGTGAGACACTGTGGGGCTTTGGGTTGACCGAGCCCAATGCAGGATCAGATGCCGGGAATTCCAAGACAACAGCTGTTCTTGAGGGCGATGAATGGGTCGTCAACGGCAGCAAGATATTCATTACCAATGCCTCTACCGAAATCACGGCAGGGGTGACGGCACTTTCGCGTTCAGGCACCAGGGAGGATGGCCGGCCGGAACTTTCCTGTATCCTGATCGAGCAGGGCACCCCGGGATATGAAGCAAGAGAGATGCACGGGAAGATGATGTGGCGTGCTTCCAATACCAGTGAACTTTATTTTGACGATTGCCGGGTCCCTAAGGAGAATCAATTAGGCCCAAGGGGGAACGGTTTTCATCAAATGCTCCAGACCTTGGATGGCGGCAGGCTCTCAATCGGGGCCATGGGCCTGGGTGGGGCCCAAGGCTGTTTTGAGATGGCACTCAAGTATAGCAACGAGCGGGTGCAGTTCGGTAAACCCATATCCAAATTCCAGGTAAATGCCTTTAAATTAGCCGACATGGCCCTTGAGATAGAGTGCGCCCGTCTCATCCTTTACAAGGCCTGCTGGTTAAGGGATAACGACAAGCCTTTTTCCAAAGAAGCCGCCATGGGCAAACTATATTGCTCCGAGGTCATGTACCGATGCGCCAACAACGCTGTCCAACTCCATGGGGGCTACGGGCTCATGAAGGAATATGATATAGAAAGGTTTTACCGTGACCAGAAGCTTTTGGATATCGGGGAAGGAACATCGGAGGTGCAGCGCATAGTTATATCGAGACTGGTAGGGGCTGTTTAGAAGCAGGAATTCCGCCTCTCATAAGCCTCTTTTGCTTCTTGTTCCAGTTCCGCCGCGCGGCCTTTGTAGCGCGGCGAGAAATGGAATATCCGAAAATGATTTACCCGTGCCTTTGCCGCTAATGTTCCTGCTTTCTTAGCCGTGAGATGATATTTTTCCCGGGCCATCTCCTTATCGCTGTCTAAAAATGCCCCTTCAATAAAGAGGAGGTTTGCTCCTTTTGCGAGCCTGACAATTTTCGTGGAATTATCAGGACTGGCAACCACATCGGTTATATATGCGATCTTCTGACCGGGTGTGATCTTTGCAATTTTACTGACCAGGTCTCCTAAGACAAATCTCTTTTCTTGTATAATCTTTCCATTTTTCTCCCATGTGACAAAAAAATCACCTTTAAGGTCCTTTTTCCGGTAGATCGCGGACTTGAACCGGTTAAGCCAGGGCCCCACAGGCAGTCCCATGTCTGCGAGTTCTTGTTTGATGATATTGACATAGAAGTTTTCTGTGAGGGCCAGTCCGAGGCAGGGGACCCTGTGATCAAGCAGTACCCCATGCACTGAAAAGGAAGGTTCTTCCAGAAGTGTGCCGGAAAAGGGCCTTGACAACGGGGCATTCTTTGGCACGAATCGATCCTGGCAGACATAGGTATTTGTAAGAATCCTGTCAGGGTGAACCTCATTGACTTCGATCAAAAAATTATTCGTAAATTTATTTGCCAGGTTCCAGGTGTAACCCGCTAATTTCCCCTCCACATGTTTAAAAAAATCGGGTGGACCAAAAAGATGAAGGGCCTTGTCCCTGCCCAATGAAACTCTGAGCAGGTTATCAAAGCCTATGAAGTGGTCCATGTGGGTATGTGTGACAAACGCGTGGGTTATCTTGAGGAGGTCTCTTGAAGAAAGTGCGCTCAAGTCTCCCAGGTCAAACATCAGTGCCCTTTTCTCAAAAAGAAAGGGAATGAATAGTCCCGGATCACAAAATGGATCATTGATTAGACTGGGGTGAAAAGAGGGCCTCATACATGATTGTCCAAACTATTGAATTTTCAAACGTTTGACAAATATTAACAGATATGCCATGGTTTGCCAAGTTTCTACTTTTCTACCATCCTAATTGAGCTAAAGCCCAATTAGGAAACCCTCGGCGATTACCGTTCAGCCTTCAGCTTATGAATTTGAAAAGCGGATTTATATATCATCTATGTTGGTTTTTTTACATGCGCATATAAAAGTATCATGCTGACCGCTTACTGCTGAGTGCTGACCGCTTCCAATTGAGTGTTTTTCGTTCAATTGAGGTACTATTTATTCTCCAATTGAAGATCGGGGCGGAGTATGACCTTGATAAAAGCGGACATTGTGAAACGCGTTAGGGAGACGGTGCGTTTTAAGAACAGGCGCAAAAGTAAGCAGATATTTTTGTTTCCGGAAATGGATTGTATTTTTTTGAGCAAAAACCGAGCCACGGATATAGTTAATTCCCTGTTCGAGAAGATAAAGGAGACCTTGGCTAAAGGAGAAGATGTTAATATCTCACGCTTTGGAAAGTTCCAGACAAAGTTCAGGTGGGGTAGAAAAGGGAGA
>JAIOSR010000447.1 GCA_021107495.1 Desulfobacterales bacterium
AGATGTGACGGCAACGGCCAACCGTATGGCACCATTGGGTCTTCTTTCCGTGACGGCCTATCTTGAACGGGAAGGACATGAAGTCTTTGTCCATGACTGCCTTGGGCCCGGGGCCCCCGGGAGCAACAAGGCCAGCACTAAGATTATCCTTGCATATGATCCCGACCTGGTGGGCTTTTCCGCAACCACATCCGCTTTCTTAGACGGTTACGACCTTGCTACACGGATAAAGGCGGCCAGGCCTCACATCAAGACCGTTTTTGGCGGGGTACACATTTCATCCATTGGTGCGGAGCTTCTGGATTCATATGAAAACATAGACTTTCTTTGCTTGGGGGAAGGGGAAGTCACTTTAGCCGAATTCGCATCGGGGCAGGATGCGGCAGTGATCGCCGGTCTGGTGTGGAGAGATAATGGTCAGGTCATAACAAATGAGCAGAGGTCTCATGTCCCTGACATGGACACACTCCCCTTTCCTTCCTATGAAAAGCTGAAGGGGTTTCCAAACGGTTATAACCTTCCTCTATTCAGTTATATTCTTTCGCCCGGCGCAACCATGATTACCAGCCGGGGATGTCCATATCAATGTTCTTTCTGCGACCGTTCGGTCTTCAAACGGGGCTACCGCTATAACTCGGCCGAATATGTTTACGGGCACATGCAATACCTGCGAAAACGTTTCAACGTGCGTCATATCAATATCTATGACGACCTGTTCACTGCCAACCGCAGGCGTATCTCAGAACTCTGCGACCTCCTGGTCTCAAAACCGCTCGGAATGCAGTTTAATTGCGCTGTGCGCGTGGGACATGCCGATGATGAGCTCTTGCAGATGCTGAAAGATGCAGGTTTCCTGCAGCTCTCGTTAGGGATTGAGACGGGTGACCCTGAATTGATAGACATTCACAAACCGGGCGTGCATCTGGATGAGGTCCGCGATACTGTAAGACGCATCCAGGTAAAAGGCCTCCGGGCAAAAGGCCTTTTTATGATGGGTTTTCCCGAAGAGACATGTGAATCGATTCAAAAGACGAGCGACTTTGCCATGTCTTTAGGTCTTGATGACATGAACATGTCCAAGTTTACACCATTCCATGGAGCACCCGTATGGGCCTCCATATTTGATGAAGGGACCTTTGACCATGACTGGCGCAAAATGAACTGTCTTAACTTTGTATTTATTCCGAAGGGTATAGGATCCAGAGAACAGCTTGACCAGCTCTATAATCAACACGTAAAGAGATTCTATACGGATCACGAGTGGCGCAGAAAGTTTAAGAAACGCATCTGGGAGCACAGGAGAAGCATATTTTACTTCCTCAGACACCTGCCGAGCTTTCTTCAGGCAAAACGAACTTTTGAACCGAGAAAAAGATAGTCTGTTTTTCTAAGGTGAAAACTTTCTTATCATATTGAAATTTTCGAGGCATCGGATTTTGTTACGTATAGCTTATCGTAGCGTGAAATTTCGAAGCAATTGATTTCTTTAGGACTGGCAAACGTAACATGAAAAATCCATTTAATTGCCGTTTATAGTAGCAACATTTAACACATATTTAAATCATATTGGCACACTATATGGGTTATCCAGAAAAAAGCGGAGCCATTATAGTTCCGCCATTAACTCCTTGGATTTTTGATCACTATTGCAGGTCTTGGCTTGAGTTATCCTGAGCGATCTGTTCTTGGTTTTAGTTGTCATTTACTTGTGAGTTAGCGATTAAAATGTCATAATACAGGCAAGGCAACTCATTTATTGCTTTTTTCTTAAATAAAAGTTATAAATCATATGCAGAAACAACAAAGTAAGTATAGTAAAACAAAAATTGATCCCTTAACCTTATAAAAGGAGATTTGTCATGCCTACAAAAAATCAAAAAGAAGAATCACTGAAGCATGCAATAGTGATCGCCAAGGATTTCGCAAGGGGCGGGTCCTCTCAAGCCGTAGCCAACGTCCTGCAAACTGTTTACGAAACCATCAATAAAATCAAAGATGAAATAGAAGGGTTGGGAACAAAGACTCAGACTCAGCAGCCGAAGGAGTAAGGCTTGGATGCTTTCAGCCCATAATTACCTTAAGGAAGACTATTGCATTATTCATCTATACTCATTTGCATAACATTAATATCATAGGCTGGATGTTTTTTACTGAAAGGGATAAGTTGAGTTTACTGGCCAGTATCTTGCGCTGAAAACTTGCCATATGGTTATTACTGTCGAAAGAAACCTTAAAAATCGGCCAATGCAACACTACCCAAATAATTCATAAGTGTCCGAGAAGATCAGGAACGAATCAAAATCCAGTCCTTCGGGTATTAATTCTTTACCATAGTAAACACGTGGTCATCCACCACATCATGAAAAGCAGTATAATCCCGGTCTTCCATGAGGATACTACTCCTGTTCCGACCGATATCCTTTACCTCCACTTTTTCCCAGGCATCGGCAAGGCTGATACCGAATGCCTTTGACACGGCCTCTTTAATACTCCAGACCATAAGGGATGCCTCTACCTCTCCCAAGGGTGAATCCCGAACCAACATCTTTTCCGTCTCGCTCATGAAGAGTCGCCGGGACTTGAGCACCCTTTCCGAGATCTCTTCAACATCAACACCCACCCGGGACTCACTGGCAACTGCAATGGCGAACCTGCTGTCATGAGAGACCGAACACGCAAATTTGATCCTGCCGTCGGTCAAAGGGCAGCAGGGAAGGACAGAATCCGGAGAAATGGTCGTAATGGAGGATGCCGGCGTATCCATTTCATTGTCTGACAGCTTTCTGGAAAGGGTCTTGCAGCAGAGCCGGGCCCCCAAATAATCCTTCTTCCTTTTTTCCCCCATTTTAGCAAACCGTTCCAGCTCGAGACCGGAAAGGGCCTTTTCAGCAGCCCTTTCTATGGTTTTCAGCTCAATTAAGGAAATGGCCTCACATCGATTTCTCAATGTTTCCAGTCCGTCATGACGGGCACCCTCCACGATCCATGGAGGAGGTTTTATCCGGCCTGAGCTCACATCCTTCATTTGAACGCCTAACGCGGCCTCATAAAAGGTACCGTCCTCATCAAAGATCCATATATCAAAGACAAGGAGGCCGGGGCTGATCTCACGGGGTATAATCCTGCTGATATAGCCCTCTCCCGGGCGTGTCCGGTTCAATATATACCGTTTTTCAATGCCCACGGGAAAACCGACTATACCCGAATAGCGCTGTCCCCAGGCACACGCAACATGAAAGGCCGCATCAAGGGGAAATGGGGACCCAAAAAATTTACTTGCGGTAACATTTTCCGGTGCATAAACATATGCCGCGGCCCCTTCCTCTGATAGTGTCAAGGACCCTTTCACATTGTGATAGCTCGGGCCAAAAGGGACAAGCTCGGAATATAGCCTTTCAGCCTGGATATCAAGGCATATCCCCTCAAGGGCAAAGACCTTATCAAAGGGCGGGAGATGAGTTTTCCGGGGGTGTTTTGAAAAATGTATGGTTACATGTTCTATGGTACGTGTGATTGATGACTTCTTTGACCTGCTTTTTGTGATGAGTTTCGAGGATATAGTGCCGTCTTCATAGAACTCTATTTCGTTGAATGCCCTTATCAATTCAACGCCCGGTTCAAGATACAGGAATTTGTCAAATCCCGCATCCATAAATGTATCTGTGTGTATGTCAGGCAGGTGTGTCCGAGTAGATTCAGCTAACAACTGCATTGCCTCTACCGCGGGAAGTACACCCTTTCCCTGAAACCGGTGATCCATCATGTAAGGATGGATCTTTATCTCAAGGGGGAGTCTTAT
>JAIOSR010000552.1 GCA_021107495.1 Desulfobacterales bacterium
CGTATGCCAGGTTTGTGGTTATGTCAGCGAGGATGAGGCTCCCGATAATTGTCCCGTCTGCGGGGCCGTAAAAGGAAAATTTAAACTTGTAACCTAATTTGCCGTAACTCATAAAACCCGGCCTCATGCCAGTTCATTCACCGCCTTCAACACTGCATCATAGTCAGGTTCATCGGTTACTTCCTTCACTATCTGGATATAACGGATCGTGCCTTCACGATCCAAAACAAACACGGCCCTTCCGAGCAATCTCAGTTCTTTGATCAGGACACCGTGAGTCGTTCCAAAAGATGCGTCGCGGTGATCCGATAACGTAATGACCTTATCCACACCGGCCGCCCCGCACCAACGTTTTTGTGCAAACGGCAGGTCCATGCTGATGGTAAGTATCCGGACGTCTGAACCTAAAATGCCCGCCTCCTCGTTAAATCTACGGGTTTCCATGTCACACACGGGGGTGTCGAGTGACGGAACCGCAGAAATGACACAGACCTTACCTTTGAACGATGAGAGCCTGACCGGCGTGAGATCGTTATCGAGCACCTCAAAATCAGGGGCAGGGTCTCCCACCTTGAGTTCCTTTCCCAAAAGAGTCAACGGGTTCCCTTTCATTGTTATTACTCCGGCACGTTCTTCCATTTTATTCCTCCTTTCATTTTACTCGCAAAGCTTTAATATTGATAACCTCGTAAAAAGTCGCTTTGACCTGCCGAAATCGTGCATACCTCCGGCCCTTCCATTACGTATTGTTTTCATGACCGGTTTCACTTCCATAAATTCTTCACAAAAGATGATCATCGAACTTATCTTAAGATGTCTCAATATCTGTGCCAAAAGCTAATTAGAGACATAAATAGGCCAAAATACCTTTAATATTGGGTAGTTAAACGAAAATTGGGCCATTGATAGGTGGCTTTCTGATGGCCGTGCAGGGATTTTTATGATACAATAATGTCTCAAAAATCATAAGGTAACGTAACGTCCTGATATCACGTCAAATATATTTATAGATAGTTAAAATAAGGTAATGAAGTTTATGGGAGATGGGAATTCCAGGGCATGTACAGTTATTGTAAAAGAACAAGATAGATATGGGATAATTATGATTAATATTGAATAGTTATAAGAGTGGCCATATGGGTATGGAGATAAGGAAAAAAGAGGGCAGATACTTGATTGCATTAGCCAAAATGTCTCAGAGACAATCTTGATACAAAATTGTCTCATGAGACACTTGGCGATTTATCTAAAAACTATTATAATGAAGACACTTATAAACCCGGCTAATTATTACCGGCCGGAATTACCCGAGTGTTTAGGCTGCCTCGCTATATTCTGCATCAATCACGCCATCGTCTGATCCGGCAAAATTTTGATCGCATGTGCCTTCAGCGCCGCATCCACCCTGCTGACAACCGGTTGCGGAAGCCTGTTGGTACATTGAGGCCGCCACCTTATGGGAAGCCTGGGTCAATACTTCGGTTAGACGTTTGATTTCTCCTTCATCTTCACCTTCCATTGCATTTTTGAGGTCTTTTATCGCGTCTTCAACCTCTGCCCTGGTAGCCATGTCAACCTTGTCACCCAGCTCTGCAATAGATTTTTCAGTCGTATAGACCAATGCATCGGCCGTATTGCGGGCTTCCACTATCCCCTTTTTATTTCTGTCTTCTTCTGCATGCAGCTCAGCATCCCTGACCAGTTGATCGATATCCTGTTGGGACAGACCGGAAGAGGCCGTAATCCTGATAGACTGCTTTTTACCGGTGGCCTGATCTTTCGCGGAGACTTCCACGATTCCGTTGGCATCGATGTCAAAGGTCACCTCTATCTGGGGCATACCCCTGAGTGCGGGTGTGATTCCGACCAGTTCGAAACGGCCCAGGGTCTTGTTGTCGG
This sequence comes from Desulfobacterales bacterium, assembly GCA_021107495.1. Lineage (GTDB taxonomy): Bacteria > Desulfobacterota > DSM-4660 > Desulfatiglandales > Desulfatiglandaceae > JAIOSR01. The sequence continues at coordinate 1,900 of JAIOSR010000552.1, forward strand.
AAGCCATCTCTCTTTCACCCTGCAGCACATGGATGGTCACTGCGGGTTGATTGTCCTCCGCCGTGGAAAAGGTCTCGCTCTTTTGGCTCGGGATGGTGGTATTTTTTTCTATAAGCCTGGTCATGACACCTCCCAAGGTTTCAATACCCAGGGAAAGCGGTGTAACATCAAGAAGCAGTACATCATTAACGTCCCCCTTCAGCACGGCACCCTGAATTGCCGCACCCAATGCTACCACCTCATCGGGGTTGACCCCTTTATTGGGTTCTTTGCCGAAAATCCTTTTTACCCGGTCCTGGACAGCCGGCATTCGGGTCATGCCGCCTACCAGGATGACTTCGTTGATATCACCTTGTGAAAGCCCGGCGTCCTTCAGGGCAACCTTGCTCGGTTTCTCCAGATTATCCAAAAGGTCACCTATCAGCGCCTCGAGTTTGGCTCGGGTTACCTTTATGTCCAAATGCTTGGGGCCACTTGCATCGGCTGTAATAAACGGTAGATTCACTCCCGTTTCCATTGACGTTGATAACTCCATTTTGGCCTTCTCGGCGGCCTCTTTCAACCTTTGAAGGGCCATTTTATCATTCCTGAGATCAATGCCCTGATCCTTTTTGAATTCATCGGCAAAGTAATCTACGAGCCGAAGATCGAAATCTTCACCGCCTAAATGAGTATCCCCGTTGGTTGCTTTGACCTCAAAGACACCATCACCAATTTCAAGTATGGAAACATCAAAAGTGCCGCCTCCCAGGTCAAACACGACAATTTTCTCTTCCGTTTTTTTGTCAAGACCATAGGCAAGTGATGCGGCCGTCGGCTCATTGATGATCCTTAATACATTAAGACCGGCAATCTTCCCGGCATCCTTGGTTGCCTGTCTCTGGCTGTCGTTAAAATAGGCCGGTACTGTGACGACCGCATCCGTAACCGTTTCACCCAGATATTCTTCGGCCGTTTTCTTGATATTGGCGAGGATATAGGATGAAACCTCGGCCGGACTATATTGCTTCCCCCTAAGACTAATGCGAACATCTCCATTGTCTGCCTTCTCCATTTTGTAAGGCAGGACCTTAATGTCTTTTTGTACTTCAGGAGAATCATACTTTCGTCCGATGAGCCGTTTTACGCCAAAAACCGTATTTTCGGGATTGGTAACGGACTGCCTTTTGGCAATTTGCCCCACCAGCCTCTCTCCCTTTTCAGAAACAGCAATGATTGAAGGAGTAGTACGTCCGCCTTCCGCGTTCGTAATGACGTTGGCCTCCCCTCCCTCCATAATAGAAATACATGAATTGGTTGTTCCTAAATCTATTCCGATTATTTTGCTCATTTTTTATTCCTCCCTGTCTGTATAAGTATCAGTTTTTTGCCCCTCACCGTCGCTTCTTAGCACTTCAAGGTGGTCGCACATAAAAATCTATTCTAATCAACCCCTACCACAAGCCGGGGCTTAATCCCGCCTATAGGCGGGACCTGTTGATGGCCTTTTTATGCGTCCATCATTCTTGCTATTGATTAAAAAATAATTACCCATATTATTTTGTCAATGATTAAATATGATATTTAGTCATATTACTATATTTATAATTTGAATAAAATAATATAGGTAAGGATTTGGTCGCTCGATGTTTATCGGAATCAGGTGTGGTTGAGATACATTGGAGAGGTCAGGTGTCTTAAGGATATCAAAAATGCATAATTTAAATTAAAAACTCTCAATTATTTTTCCCTTCTCAATAAAAGACTCAATACTGCTGTGCGCTCTATTCAAGGCAGTCATTGCGTTTTGAAAAGTGTCGTGAACAGGATCATCGATACCCAATAAGTCCCTGGATTTTTTCAATAGTTCTTCACCCTGCTTCTGATATTCTGTTATCTCA
>JAIOSR010000271.1 GCA_021107495.1 Desulfobacterales bacterium
CCACACTTATGGGGGGCAAGCTCTGAATTCCGACCTCAGACCTCTGCCCTCTGTCTTTTCACTCGAACCCCTGACCCCTTGACCCCTGGAACCCTTCATTTAGATCAACTCTTTTAAAGATGATCCTAATATAATAATTAATAATGATAGATTTATATCTTTTTCTAAAAGATCAATTCAAAATATCATAATTTTTGTTAATTGTCAAGAAATGAGTGTATCGGTTCAATAAGTGGCGGAGTTAGTCCATAATGGCCCTACAAAGGCCGTTGTTATTCCAGGGATGTCAGTATAAATACAAATCAGGTCTTCTCGAAATATTGAAGAGATAACAAAGAATCTGAGCGGATCAGTGGAAGTCAGTCTTTCCCAATATACACGCCGGAGTAATCAAGGGTGCTCAATGGCGGTTTCTCCGAAAAAACCTGTGCATCTTTGACTTCCCCTATGAAAAGGGTGTGATTCCCCGGACTGTAGTCTGCAGTGACCTCACATTCCATATAGGCCAAGCAATCCTTTAATACGGGGCAGCCGGTTTTCCCTTCGAACCAGCTAATGGACTCGAATTTGGACTCCGGGTCAGGGCCCTTAAATCGTTCCAGGAAATCGTTCCGGTCTCTTGCCAACACATGCAGGACAAAATGGCCGCTTTGTCTTATGAGGTTGTTGGAATATCGGTTCGGATGGACGGCGATCATAATCAAGGGCGGATCATGGGAAATCTGGGAAACCCATGAGGCAATCATTCCGTTTATTTCAGATTTATGACGGGTGGTCAGAACATAGATGCCGTAAGTCATTTTTCCGAGGGCCTGTAGCCATGTCTTTTCCATAAACGTCTTGCCTCGTCAACGGGATCGCCGGCAGTCTTTAATAGCGTCCCTGGCTAATTGATCGCAACGTTCGTTTTCCTGATGCCCGTCATGGCCCTTGGTCCATATCCAACTGATCTGGTGAGCCTGGTTCAATTTTATCAATTCTTCCCACAAATCCCTGTTTAAGACAGGCTTTTTCTGGGAATTCAACCATTTTCGCCTGACCCATCCGGGCAACCATTCCGTCATCCCCTTAACAACGTAACTTGAATCCGTAGTGACCTTTACCTTGCAGGGTCTTTTAAGTTGTCGCAATGCCTCAATGATGGCCGTCATTTCCATACGATTATTGGTGGTTTCAGTCTCACGTCCCGAGATTTCCTTGACCTGCCTGCGATATTTCAAAATTGCCCCATATCCGCCCGGACCGGGATTGCCGCTGCAGGCCCCGTCGGTAAATATCTCCACTATGTCATGCGTTTCATTGCTCATGTTTTTTCTTTAAAAAACGGCCCTTGATCAATATGGTTATTTCCGGTTTTTCAGGGTAATTAGTCTTAATCTTCAAAAAGCCTCGATAGGTCTGAGGGGGACCGGGGATGCTTGTAAAACGGATTTGGAACATGCGGCCTTCTTCAATTTCCATAATTGTGTATGTCAATTTTTCAGAGAGATTAAACTGCCCGGCCGTGAGAGTCAGGGGCATGTCCAGTCCGGCTTTGACTTCGACTACCCTGGTGATACTCTGGTCTTCATTTCCGACCAGATATATCTTTGGCGTGGTGATCCGGATGATGGGCCTGACTAAAGCCGTTATACCTAACCTTACAATACTCTTAACGGGGTCGTTCGAATAGACCCTGGCAGTCCTGCTGATTTTTCCCTGACGATTCCTGGTCCGCATGCTAAGTCTGATTTTTCCCTCCCCGCCCGGGGGAATGGCCTTATCAAAATTGACCACTGTGCACCCTCAACCGGGTTTAACCTTTCTTATCTCAAGAGTTTGATCTCCCTGGTTGAACACGCGAAAAGCATGGGAAACAGTCTTTCCTTCTTTCACTTCCCCAAAGTCGAACTTCAACTCCTCTAAAACCATTTTGGGCCCTTGGTTTTCCAGGGCCAGTGCGGAATGCACGAAAAATACAGAAAAAAAGGCACATGCCAGTGCCATGTTGAAATACTTTTTCACGGCTCGTCCTCCGGGGCTTAAATCCCGATTTCATGATTCAGTTTATAGGTAAGAATATCCAGCCTTACAGTGAAATCAATGTTTTCGACCATACAACAGTCAGGAACTTGAATTCTTGTGGGAGAAAAATTCAGGATGGCATTTACCCGTGAATCGACGAAAAGGTCTGCCACCCCTTGAGCAGCTGAAGGGGGTGTTGCGATCACCCCGATTTCGATATCTAATTCATCCACAACCCAGTCCAGATCTTTGATGTCTTTGATCTTCAGACCCGAAGGAGTGGTTTGTCCGATCTTCCGGGGATCATTATCAAAGGCGGCCACGCACTTGAATCCCCTCCAAGAGAGGTTCTGGCGTTCCATGAAGGCGGAACCCAGATTCCCAATACCCGTAACAGCCAGGTTCCAGTCTCGGTTAACGGCAAGTATTTTTTTGATCTGGCCCTGAAGATCTATCACATCATAACCCACTCCCCGTACACCGAATTCGCCGAAGTACCCGAGATCCTTTCTCACCTGGGCGGGATTGACCTGACATAGCCAGGCCAGTTTTTCCGATGAGACCATGCGATAGCCATCAAATTCGAGTAATTCAAGCTGTCTGTAGTAGATAGAAAGCCTGGTGATGGTTGCCTTTGGTACTTTAGTTGTTTTTTTCATGCAAGTCCCCTGATGATTTAAATTGACGATTGACGGGTTTGTAACCCCGCATGCCCACCACGCCTGCATTCCATAATATTACGGCGGGCAGGTTTGAGCCTGTAAATATCTACAGGATTTTTTGCTCAAGGTAAATATAATTTGCATTATAGGATCTTCTCCAGTTTAGTCCACCCTCCGCAGCCCGTCCTGCGCAGTTGCCTGCTACCGAGGACGGGTTGGAGAAGAGGGGCCAGGGAGTCCAGGGCTCAAGGGTTTTTTAAAAGGGTTCGAGGATTCGAGGATTCCAGGGTTCAAGTGGAGGATGTACGAATCCGCTTTTTTTGAATTCCGACCTCAGACCTCTGCCCTCTGTCTTTTCACTTGACCCCTTGAATCCTTGACCCCTGGTACCCTCTGGCATAACGCCTGCTCAATTGGAGATAACCCATTTATTTCGCCTTAATTAACTAGTGTCCATCCAGAAATGGCCCTTTTTCACAATCCCCCGCCTGCTACGGGACAGGTCAGCGTCAATCGGCGGGATTCGTTGTGCGACGTACTACAGTACGTCTCCGCCTAATCCCTTGATTTCCTTGTTATTGTAAAAAAATACTCATTTCTGAATCGGACACTTGCAAGTGCCCTTTTTTTCGTTTGTGGATGGGCACTAACTACAACTAGTCGGAAGAGAATTCACATTATAAAGCACATGATCATGGTCCACAAGGGGATTTCCGGTCTTTTTGTGATATTAAATAATGACAATATTCGCAATGTGTTATATAAAATAAAAGCTATAAAGCATTTAAACACATTTCACCGGGGTACACATTGCCATGAAAACGGATAAACCAGAAAGGGTTGAAAAGTCCTCAACGGAAAAGCCGTCGGAAAATTCTTCAGAAGACGTCAATTACATGAGTGAAGGTATGTTAACTGCCTGTGAAACGCTTTCCAGTGAACGTTATCAGGCCTTTGTGGATAATATCAGAGAAGGGGTCTATGAGGTGGATATCCATGGCAACTTCTTGTATTTCAATGATTCCATTACCAGGATATTCGGATATTCGAGAGATGAGGTGCAATTCCAGAACTTTGCCAGGTTTATGGATGAAGAACAGGCCAAAAAGGCGTTAGATGCCTTTAACGGGATGTATGAGACAGGTAAAGGCTCTTTAAATCTGCTCAAGATTACAGCCAAAAGCGGTGCTCAAAGGGTCGTTGAGATTTCGGCCAATCCGATTGAAAATAAGGAGGGTGAAAAGGTCGGGTTTCGCGGCATTGCCCGCGATGTGACGGAAAGATACAGGAGCCAGGAGGCCCTGCGGAAATCGGAAAGGCGCTACAGGACCTTCCTGGATTTTGCACCTTATCCTATTGTTGTGTTTACCCTGGATGGACGTGTAACCTATCTGAATCCTGCGTTCACCAGAACCTTTGGCTGGACCTTTGCTCAATTGGAAGGAAAAACCATTCCTTATGTGCCATCCGGCCTGGAGCAGGAAACCAGTGAAATTATTCAAAGGCTTTTTGAGAAAAAGGTCATAATGCGTCACGAAACCCAGCGGCTGACTAAAGACGGTCGGGTCTTGGATGTTGTTATGCGGGGCGCTGTATATTCCGAGACAAAAAAGGAACTGTCCGGGCAATTAGTGATTCTCAGGGATATTACCCAGGAGAAAAGGATCCTACGGAACAATGAGGCCCTGCTTCGGATCGGTATGGCCCTGCCCGAATATCCCGACCTGGAGGACCTTCTGGATTATACCAGCGGCGAGATCAAAAGTCTTTTGGAGACTGAGGGCGCCATAGTTATACTCCTGGACGAAGAAAAAAACGAGCTGTTTTTCAAGGCCGTGGCTTATGACGATTCAGCCGCGGAAAAGAGGATGAAGGAAATCCGCTATTCCGCCGACAAAGGTGTTTCCGGCCGAGTCATACATACGGGGGATTCCATCATAGTACCGGACACCTCAAAAGACCCCAATTTTTATGCCGCGGTTGATATCTTGGGGGGATTCAAGACCCGGAATATTTTGGATGTTCCATTGAGAAGCAAGGACAGGATCATAGGGGTTTTGTGTGCCATTAATAAAAAGACAGGGGCCTTTGATAAGACGGATGTTGAACTTTTAAATATGATAGCGGGTACGGTAGCTCTTTCCATTGATAATGCCAGGGTCTCAGACGAGTTGAAGGACGCCTACGAAGAAGTCACGAGCCTGAACCGGGCCAAGGACAAGGTTATCAATCATCTTTCCCACGAACTTAAGACGCCCCTTTCCGTCCTCAGGGCCTCCCTGAATATCTTGGAGAAAAGGCTTTCCTCGCTTAAGGATGAGACATGGCATGCCACCTTAGACCGGGCCCAGAGAAATCTGGACCGCATGCTGGAGATGCAGTACCAGGTGGAAGACATCATGCGGGAAAGACACTACGACACGCATCACATGCTTTCACGGTTACTGTATGAATGTGCGGATGATCTGGCGTCCCTTGTGGCGGAGGAGGTGGGGGAAGGTCAAATAGTCGAAAGAATCAGTAGCCGCATTGATGAAATATATGGGCCGCGTGAAAGCCCTTCACAAGAGATTTTTCTTGATCAATTTGTTCCCAAAGTCCTTGCGGAAATCAAGCCGCTCTTTGCTAACCGGGGGTTAGAAATTGTGACCGCTTTTGAATCTACCCCGGTAATTAGTATGCCTGTTGACCCTCTCAAAAAAGTGGTTTTCGGTCTAATCAAAAATGCAGTGGAAAATACGCCGGATGAGGGGAAAATAGAAATTTTCGTTCGAACAAGGGGTCATGGAGCCGAACTGCTGGTCCGTGATTATGGCGTGGGTATCACCGTTGATAACCGGAGACGTATTTTTGAAGGCTTTTTTGCGACCCAGGAGACCCTAAATTATTCGTCCAAGCGGCCTTTTGAATTTAATGCCGGTGGAAAAGGAGCGGACCTGCTGCGAATGAAGATCTTTTCCGAGCGCTATGATTTTAAAATTGAAATGAGTTCTACAAGATGCGGACACATACCAATGGATAAAGACATATGCCCGGGCAGGATAAGTGAATGTGATTTCTGCAAAGAGAAGGAAGACTGTTATCAATCCGGAGGAACGAGCTTTAAGGTTTTTTTCCCTGAAGTGTCTTAGGG
>JAIOSR010000537.1 GCA_021107495.1 Desulfobacterales bacterium
CCTCCCCCCTCCACTGTTCTCCTCCGCTCCTTCGGAGCGTCGGAGCCAGGGGGTCCCCCATCCCATAACAGCCTGAAATCACGAAAGCCTTCCAGCAGTCACTACGAAAAGACCGCTTCAACCTTCATCTTCGCAATCATGTGTCGTTTTGAGGCGTACTCATTAACCTGATGAGCCTATTTTCTGCCCTTTATTGGCTTGGGTTTGGACCTGCTTTGGAATAACGGCCCAAAGTCATATTTTGAGGAAGGTGGGGGGTCCCTATGCCTGAAGGTCTACAATGCCAATCCTTATGGCAAACTGGACCAGCTGTGAGATGTTTTCTATTCGAAGCTTTTCCATGATTTTTGAACGATGGGTCTTGACCGTACTCGGGCTTATGAACAGGATTTCCGAGATCTCCCTGGTAGAGTGTCCCTCGGCAATAATTTGAAATACCTCGCGCTCCCGATTGGAAAGACTGCTGTAAAGTTCTTCTCTGAAAGACTTTTTCTTAGTGGAAACGTAATCCTCTACGACAAGTCGTGAAACCGGAGGACTCATATAGGTATCACCGTCCATGGCAGCTTGTATAGCCTTTACGATGTCGCTGCCCGTGGAGTCCTTAAGAAGGTATCCGGAGGCCCCGAGGCTGAAGAGTTCTTTGATATAGCGATCATGACAATGCATGGAAAGTATAATTACCTTGGTCCGGGGCCTGGTTTTTTTGATCTGCCGGGTCGCTTCTATGCCGTTCAGCATGGGCATCGAGATATCCATTATGACCACGTCCGGTTTTAATTCTTCTACCTTGGTGACCGCTTCTCGCCCATTTTCAGCCTCTCCGACCACCCGCAAATCAGGCTCTCCTTCCAGTAGCTTGGCAAGCCCCTGTCGAACGATTGTGTGGTCGTCCGCCAAAATGATTGTGACGTCCCTGTCAGTCAAGAGTCTCCTCCGTGATGGGGATTTCTATGCGGATTCGCGTTCCTTCACCGGGGGATGCACGGAGAGAAAAATTCCCTCCCAACATGGCCGCCCGCTCTTTCATGGATAACAGACCCAGACCATGTTTGGGTTGATTAAATTCACTTGATACAAATCCTATGCCGTCATCTTCGGCTAAAAAAATGATTTGGGGGTAACCCTTTACAATTGAAAGCCTGAAATGTTTTGCCCGGGAATGCTTCAATGCGTTTGTGAGTGCCTCCTGCGAGAGGCGGTAAAGCACGGTTTCAATCGCCGGATCCACCCGACCCTCAAAACCCACCATTTTGAAATCTATATCCAGTCCGCTGTGTTTGGAGACAGAGGACAGATATGATTCCAGCGCAGGTTCGAGCCCAAGGTCGGTTAAAAGGGCAGGGTGCAGGCTGTATGACATCCGGCGCACTTCCTGATATGTGATATTGATCTGTTTTTTTGCGTCTGCTATGAGCTCCTTTACGTGATCGCTTTCTATGGGGAGGCCTTTCTCAATGGTTTCTAATGTGAAGTTTATTCCCGTGAGGGCCTGGCCTGCCTCGTCGTGTAACTCCCGGGCGATCCGTTTTCGTTCTTCTTCCTGTGAATGAAACAATTGTGCCGTCAGCCTTTTGAGGTCTTCTCGGTTTTCACGAACGGCCTGAAGCAGACGGGCATTTTCAACGGCGCCACCTAAGAAATTTCCTAAAGAACCAAGCAGGTGATAGTCCTGACCCGTGGTGAGATCCCTATTGGGTGGAACCACGAACGAAAGGAAACCGGAAGCCTTTTCTTTTGCAGTGATCAGAAAACAGGTTAGATCTGCGGAACGGCCTGTATCTCCGTCTGTTAAAGTTGCCTTAAAGGGGGGGAAAATAGGTTCGGGATCAAGGGTTAGCTTCCTTTTCAGCAGGGAGCGCATGAGGGGTGCATCATTGAGCAATATTTGAGGAACTTGATCTTCATCGGCATCCGTCAGGCCTTTCTGCACCCTGAGTGAGAAAGCGGGCTTGTCGTGATCGATCAAAAAGATGCCTCCGGAGTTGAGCTTCAGCACCTCCAGGACCTTTGTCAGGGCGGTCTCGAGGATTTCATCCAGATCCCGGGCCTTGTTCATGGCGAAGGCGACCGAATTCAAGAGCCACAATTCCCAGTGTCGTTTTCGAAAGCTTCTAATGGCGTCCATGCGAGCCGTGATATCTTTAGCAATGCTTTCGTAGCCGGAAATTTTGCCGTCCTTGCCCCTGTCCGCGGTGCCGCTGAGCAGGCAGTGCAGGCGGGTCCCGTCCTTTTTCTTGAAACCCGCCTCAAAATCTTTAAAAAATCCGTCCCGGTGGATCTGTTTTTGAAAAACCTGCCAGTGTTTCGGGTTGTCGTATATCTCTTCCACGGATTGTAGTTCAAGCAACTCCTGCTTACTTGCATATCCAAGCAGGTCCACGCCGGCCTGGTTTACGTCCTTGATGGCACCGTCCTTGGAGATAATCAGGATCATGTCTTTGGAGCCTTCAAAGATACGTCTATACTTCCTCTCTGAAAGCCTTAGGTCGTTTTCAAGATGCTTTTGATCTGAGATATCGATGAAAACCTCCATACCCCCGATCACATTTCCATTGGGTCCCCTCAGCCTGGAAAAACTACAGATAACAGGGGCTTTTTTTCCATCTGTCCTGGCTACCGTAACCTCCCGGTTGTAGACTTCTTTTTCCGCCCGAGCGATCCTTTGCAAAGGGCAGTCGGTCTCGCAGGCAGGACTATTAAATACCTGCCTGCACTGCATGCCCATGGCGTCTGAGACTGACAGACCGGTGATCTGTTCGGCGGCCGCATTAAAGTATGTAATCGTACCGCCCATATCCATTGTAAAAAGGCCATCAGGCAGGTTGTTCAAAATTTGCAGGATATCCTGTTCTTCTTGAATGCCCTGTTTGTGTTTGTCCGGGATAAAATTTGACAAGGGAGATCTTCTTTCGTGGGATTGTGAACGGTTTATTTATTTCAAACAGTCAAAACGTTACCTTTTTTTAAATAAAATCGCAAGAGGGGAAGGGCGCGTCCAGGGAAACGTCAAAGTCGTAGGTTCAGGTGTACAAAAATCCCCCTCTGTCCCCCTTTAAAAAAGGGGGAAGATTATGAAAAAACTTACTGCTTACTTAAGCACAAAATATAAGTTCCCCCCTTTTTAAAGGGGGGTTAGGGGGGATTTTAAAACAGGGCAATCATTGTTGTAAAATAATTAGGTTAGGGCTCAGTTTGACTTAGCCCTTGCTCATTCTTACTAATATTGTTCCGGTAGCCGGTGAGGGCCATAAGTTCGGGAGGCCAGGGACACGTAAAAAAATGATCATTTCCCGGCAGGGGTTGGTTGGGAGGTCAGAGCTGGCAAAAAAAGGCCCCGTTTTAAGCGGGGCCTGTGGGTCTTTATCGGGTCAATTCATTGCCTATTTCCATGAACCAGTCTACCTTTTCGGGTGGTGCTACACCCGGCACCTCGCAGCCTGAAGCGAGGATATATCCGCTGTCCTTTGGAGCATTGTCAAGACAATCCTGTATTGCCTGTTTCATCTCTTCCCTGGTGCCGGAAAAGAAAAGGTTGGTATTTACGTTGCCTATTAGGACAGCCTTGCCTCTGGTTGCCTCTGCCGCCTTGGCAAGGTCCGTGGGGGCATCAATGCTGAGATTGGTAACTCCCGTATTGACAAGGTCCTCTAAGATGGGGTCGATATATCCGCAGACATGAAGCCCCACTCCCACCTTTTTTTCTTTAAAGTGGTCCACGATCTGTTTGTGATAAGGAAAAATGAATTTGCGATACATTTTGGGAGAAATAAGACTGCATGATGCAGGGGCCTCGGAATAATTGGGTCCAATTTTCAGGTCAACGAGGGCCTCTCCAAATCTGATAGACTGCATGGTGCAGAATTGCATGAGCTCATGGACATAGTCCGGGTCCTTCAAGGCATCCATGATGAGTTCCGTGGCCCCTCTGAGTCCTATGGCTATGGTCCAGGGTCCTGCAATAACCGGGGATACGGAAATTCCCGGCATAGCGCTTCTGGCCTCGACCACGGCCTCCAGATAATTGGGCATGCGGCCATCCTTATTGGGATCAGCAGATTTGAGACTGCTCAGCTTTCCCTTGTCTTCCAATGCCATCTCAGTGGAGATGCACAAGCTGTCTTCGGGAAACCTGAGAACATTACCCAG
>JAIOSR010000185.1 GCA_021107495.1 Desulfobacterales bacterium
GAAAGAATCACAAAAGAATGGACGCTATGTAACCATTAACTTCGACAACGTGGATATCCATGTCTTTATCAGGTTTATCAGCGAACTCACCGGGAAAAACTTTGTAATCGATAAGGCGATTACTGGAAAAGTAACCATTATTTCCCCGACTAAAATATCAGTGGGTGAGGCATATAAAGTATTTGAATCGGTGCTTGAGGTGAACGGCTATACCACGGTGCCTGCCGGAAGTATCGTAAAAATCGTTCCGTCAGTTTCGGCCCGGTCCAAGGATATAGAGACACGACTGAAAAGGGAGATTTCTATTCCACAGGACAAGCTGGTGACACAGTTGATCCCTCTTAAATACGCTGACCCCGACAACCTGAAGAAACTCTTTGCCCCTCTTATTTCCAAGACCAGCGTGGTCGTGTCCTATCCCCCTACGGGCATGTTGATTGTGACGGATGTCCTTTCCAATATCAACCGGTTAATCCGTATCATAGAGATAATCGATGTGGAAGGTGTTGGAGAAGAGATATCGGTTGTGCCCATTGAACATGCCACGGCATCCGTCATGGCAAAGTCGTTAAACAGCATTTTTCAAAGAAGTGGACGGAAAGCCAAAAAGGGCGTGACAGGAGCGCCCGTTATCAGGATTGTCCCGGATGAAAGGACAAATACCCTGATCATATTAGCATCTGAAGACGACACCTTAAAGGTGAGACAACTGATCGACCTTTTAGACAAGGAGACTCCCCGGGGAGAGGGTGATATCCGTGTCTTTTATCTTCAGAACGCCAATGCCGAGGACCTGGCCCAGGTCCTGATGTCCATTCCTTCCAAGGGGACCAAGGGCACCAAAAAGGGAAAGGCCCCGGTCGTGTCCAAAGAGGTCCAGATCGTTGCGGACAAGGCCACCAATTCCCTGGTTATCACATCGGACAAGGAAGACTATCTTGTGCTGGAAGACGTCATCAAGAAGCTCGATATCCCTCGCAGGATGGTCTATATCGAGGCCCTGATAATGGAAGTCAGTATGGACAAAAATTTTGAGCTTGGCGTGAGGTGGAATGCCTTTGAAGATAGAGGGAGTCATGACGGCAAGAAGATCGGGACTTTCGGGGGCTCTATTCCGGGAGATGTTTTGAACGCCGTGGCAACCGGATTTTCTCTCGGTGTGATCGGTGAGGCTATTACGATCGGTGGTACGATATTTCCCAGCCTGTCGGCAGTAATAAGGGCCTACCAGAGTGACAGCGATGTGCAGATTCTCTCAACTCCCCAGATTATGACTACCAATAATGAAGAGGCCGAGATCGTGGTTGGAGAAAATCGGCCATTCCTGACAAGACAGGACACATCAACAACAGGGAATGTGGACTACAGTAATTATGAATTCAAGGACGTTGGCATTACCCTCAATATTACCCCGCAGATTAACCGGGAAAGGTTTGTGCGTCTGAAGATCTTCCAGGAGGTATCTAAGGTATCAAAAGAGCCTGCTACGGTGGGACTCCTTACTACCCTGAAACGCACGGCCAAAACCACTGTGATTATAAAAGACGGGCATACCATAGTCATTGGCGGCCTGATTGAAAAAATTGTAGACGACTCGACCTATAAAGTCCCTTTTTTGGGTGACATTCCTATATTAGGCTGGCTTTTCAGGTCCAACTCCAGGACCGGAGGGAAGACCAACCTCTTCATATTCCTGACGCCCCATATCATTGAAAACCCGACCGAGGCAGAGAAGGTTTATCAGGAAAAGAAAGAACAGATAGACAGTATCAAGGAAGGTGGTATAAAGATGTACAAAGGCCCTTCGAAACAGACTCCCGAGCAGATCCTTGAATCGGACGAACTTTAAATTGAGTATTGAAATATGAGACACAGGTTAATCGGTGAGATATTGATAGAAGCTTGCGGCCTTTCCGAAGAAGCCCTTGAAGAGGCGCTCAAGATTCAGGGTGAGAAAGGGGGCAGGCTCGGAAAGATATTGATTCGTCAAAAGGCCATTTCAGAGGCTGACCTCACAAAGGCCCTCAGCATACAGTTTGACCTCCCTTTTTTAGCAACCCTGCCCCTTGAAGATCTGAAGACCGATTTCACTGAAAATGTTTCCATCCAGTTTCTCAAAAAATACAAAATGGTACCGGTCATCACCTCCAACAGGGCATCCATTGCCCTAAGTGATCCGCTCCTGTTCCAGCCATTGGATGACCTTTGCCGGCTTCTGGGTGGTGACGGAATGGAGACTGTACTTGCCCCGCCTGCGGCAGTCCTCTCGGTTATCAATTTCGCCTATGACATGACCCGGGATTCGGCAGAACAGGTCATAGAGGGTATGCATGAGGGAGACACCGATTTAATCCTGTCTGAAATTGAAGACATAGGCGATCTTCTGGATGATACAAGCGATGCGCCGATTATTAAACTGGTCAATCTGATGCTTTCTCAGGCAGTAAAAGACCACGCAAGTGACATTCATGTGGAGCCGTCTCAAAACAGGGTTAAGATTCGTTACCGTGTGGATGGTATTCTGTATGATAAACTTTCTCCGCCCAAACATGTTCAATCGACTCTTGTGTCCCGCATAAAAATTATGGCGAAAATGAATATTGCGGAAAAGAGGCTTCCCCAGGACGGCAGGATAGAGATCAAAATCGGGAACAAGAACATAGATATTCGAGTTTCAACCATTCCTACCGCCTTTGGTGAGAGAATCGTTATGCGGTTGCTTGACAAGACCAATGTCTTGATCACGGTATCCGGTCTTGGCATGTCTGAGGACCGGTTAAGGCAATTCGACAGACTTATCAGGTCTGCATACGGCATTATTCTTGTCACCGGTCCTACGGGAAGCGGAAAGACGACAACTCTTTATGGCGCCCTTTCAACCATCAACACAACGGACATAAATATTATCACCATAGAGGATCCTGTTGAATACCAGATTGAAGGGATAGGCCAGATTCAGGTAAATCCCAAAATAGGCCTCACCTTTGCAAAGGGATTGCGTTCAATTGTGCGCCAGGATCCGGACGTTATCCTTGTTGGGGAGGTAAGGGACATGGAAACCGCAGAGATTGCCATACAGTCAGCCCTGACAGGCCACCTGGTATTTTCCACCCTTCATACAAATGATTCTGCCAGCGCTGTGACTCGTCTTATCGACATGGGAATAGAGCCTTTTCTTATAACGTCATCGGTTGTTGCCATATTGGCCCAGAGATTGATACGCGTTATTTGCAACGATTGCAGGGAGGAGTACACTCCCGATGGGGAATCTTTGCAGAGTATAGGTATTAATCCCGCGATCATTGAGGATAATAAATTTTACCGTGGACGAGGCTGTTCTTCCTGTCTGAATACAGGATACTCAGGGCGAACCGGCATATTTGAACTAATGATCCTGGATGATAAACTCAAACATCTCATTTTAAAAAGTTCTGATGCCAATATCATCAAACAGCGTTCGGTTGAACAGGGGATGGCAACTTTACAACAGGATGGCGCGCAAAAGGTCCTGGACGGTATTACAACGATAGAAGAGGTCTTCAGGGTCACATGTCAGTAGGGCTGAAGCTGATGAATTTTAAAAAACCCCTATTAATTATTAATATTTGCTTAGCGGTCCTTGTCCTCTGTATCGCATTGAATACTTTCCATACATGGAATTATAAAAGGCATGAAAAGACCCGGCTTCGGAATGAAGTTCTTAGGACCAAAAGCCTGAATGGTATGCCTTCGGCTAAACCAAAAAAACCGGAAGACTATGTGACCATAATACATCGCGATATCTTTAAAACAAAAAAAGTCCCGCAAAAAGCAAGCACTGAGCAGGAAAAGACAATAAAAATTACCGATCTCAATCTCAAGCTGATTGGCACTGTGGTTGGAAAAGAGAGGGACTGTTTTGCAATTATACTGGATGGGAGCACTAAAAAGCTGGATCTCTACCACCTTAATGATTTCATCCAGGGTACCCGTATTGTAGGAATCCTGTCAGATCGGGTGATCTTGAATCTGGAAGGCCGGGAAGAATATCTGATGTTCACGGATGAGCCACGCCCTTCCGTGCGAAAGGCCCGCCCCAAAACAAAAAAACCGACTCGCACAAGGAAAAAAAGAAGGCGTCCTGCAATATGACAGGGATAGCCTGAACCCTGAAAACCGGCCACTTTCCTGCCGGAGGTTTAGATAGAGGAGCTAACGCATTAGGTTCTTTTCCCAATTAGTCCACCCTCCGCAGTAGCCTGCTACGGAGGACGGGTTGGGAGAAAGGGGCCAAGGATTCAAGTGGTTGTTTTTTAATCGTTTTATCAGTAAGTAAAAGATATTATAGAGCCTTGACATAATATAATGTTGGGCTACGTTCATATTATCGTACTTATTAAGTCTTTCACTCGACCCCTGGACTCCTTGAATCCTGATCATAGATAAACTAATTTGGAGATGATCCAAGCATTACAATAAACCGGGAAGAAACAACATGCCTAAACATATGTTACAAAATGAAGACCAGGGGTCTAATTTTTCCTTCTGGATTATCCTTGCCCTTAACCTGCTGTTGCCCGTCCTTGTCCTGCCCAACCTCTTGGATAATTCATTTAACTCCCCCAAATTCTTGCTGATCCTTGCAGGCGTTTTCCTGCTCATAGCCATATACAGCGCCCGGTTTGTGCTGGGCTGGGGGGTATTAAAACCAGGGACCTCAACGCCCAAGTGGATTATTATCCTCATCCTGCTAAACTTCATATCCTTTTTCTACACGGACAATTACTACTTCACAAAAACGGCAGCCCTGATGAACATCACCTGCCTGCTGTTTTTCTTTTTTGTCTCTATTTACGTTGACACCAGGAAGGTCTTATGGATTATCTGGGCCGTGGCCGTAAGCGGTATCCTTGTCTCAATACTCACGTATCTCCAGTTCACAGGTCATCATATCCTTTTCAGATGGGCCCACGGCCAAGGCATGGTGACGGCAACCATCGGGAACTCAAATTACCTCGGGGCCTATCTTCTTTTCCCCTTGTTTGCCTTGTCCGGCCTGTTCTTCCTTTTAAAAGGCAAATTGCGGTGGATCCCCGCGCTCCTTTTCTTCTTTGTATTCGGGGCATTCCTCTGTTCAAGGGCCAGGGCCTCATGGCTGGCCCTGGGAATATCACTTCCGGTTCTCCTGATATCGATTAAATGTATTTACAGCTTTTCTATTTCGGAGTACCTCAAGACCAGATCCAGCCGTGTAGTGGGATACGGCATCGTCATTATAGCCCTGATGGTTTGCCTGTGGTCTGTTGCACCCCAGCGTTTCCATACCATGATGAAAATCGAGAACTGGACCGAGACCACCTCACTTAAATACAGGTGGACTAAATACTTCCGTTCATCATTGTGGCTTTTCAAGCAAAGCCCCCTTTTCGGGACAGGTCTGTGGTCATACAGGAACATGGTCTATGATGCACAGGCCGAAATCAACAAAATCGATCCCGAATATTTCAAGGATTACGGAAACCCCAAACCAAGAAGGGTTCACAATGAGTATTTGGAAATCCTGAACGACGGTGGCCTTGTTGCAGCGGCCTTTCTGCTGATCCTTTTTTCCGTGGTCATGCGACACGGCTGGCGCCTGATCCGGGACGAGACGGTTAAGGAGCGCGAAAGAATCATTGCTGCAATCGCCTTTGCCTCTCTTGTGGCCATCATGATAGCGGCTCTTAATTTTTTCGCGTTCAGAATAAACAGCACCCTTTTTATGACGGCCCTGATGATGGGCATAATGGAAGGTGTTTACCTCAAAACCTATGGGCTTGTGTCAAAAACAGAAGGGCAAAGGTTTCCATGTGCATATATTGTCATTTTTCTGGTTTTTCTGATACTTATCAGTATTTTTTCATTCAGGGGCTACAGGCCCTTTAAAGGGGAACTGGCATTTTTTCAATACAGAAAGGCCATGGCTCAACGAAATGCGAAACAGTCTGAAAAATATGTACTCAAGGCCATATCCTACGATCCTGACAATTCTCAGTACTGCCTTTACGCCGGCCAGTTGTATATGGACATACTGCGCGATTATCCTAAGGCAGGGGAGTTTTTTGAAAGGGCCATCATTAATTTCAACGGGGATCTCACCAAATGGTCGGTTTATTATGGAAAAGGTCTTTTGAAATACCGGATGGGTAGCCTTTTTGAGGCAAGGAGTGCCTTTGAGAAATCGATTTATTACTATCCTTTATTTAAACCTGCCAATGAAAAGCTGAAAGAGGTAAATAAAGTCCTCAAAGACCACAAGCAGATAATGATAAAGCTTAGATAGTGTCCATCCGGAAATGGCCCTTTTTCACAATCCCCCGCCTGCTGCGGGACAGGTCAGCGTCAGTCTGCGGGATTAGTTGTGCGGCGTACCATGCCAGGCGCATGCAGATAATTCACTTGTCCGTATGCGAATTATGAGCCCCAATTTTATGCTTATAATCAGCAGATAACATTAAAAGTTATTTTTTCGATTTCGCGCATTTTGCGCCTTTTGGATGATTATCAAACAGGAAAGAGGCTGTTGTCTTCCGTATCCTGCATTCTGCATTTTGAATCAAATTATTGTGCCGGCAATAAATATATGCTAAACTAATTTGGAAAAAATCAACTTTGA
>JAIOSR010000366.1 GCA_021107495.1 Desulfobacterales bacterium
GCCTTGCGGGTGACCACAGTCATCTTGGGGACCGTTGCTTCAGAATATGAGTAAATGATCTTGGCGCCATGTTTGATGATGCCCCCGTATTCCTGGTTTACTCCCGGCAGATATCCGGGAACATCAACAAAGGTAACCAGGGGAAGATTAAAGGCGTCACAAGTCCGGACGAATCTGGCGCACTTTACAGATGCGTCGCAATCCAGACAACCCGCTAAAAATTTGGGCTGGTTGGCTATAACTCCTATTGCAATACCGTTCAGACGGCCAAAACCTACCACCATGTTTTTTGCATAGTGCTTCTGGACCTCTAAAAACTCTTTGTTGTCTAATACCGTTAGGATGATGTCCTTTATATCATATGGCAGCCTGGGATTTGCGGGCACTATTTCGTTCAATGATGGGTCTGTCCGATCCGGATCATCGGTGCATTCTGCCATTGGTGTCATTTCGCGGTAATTCTGGGGCAGATATGAAAGAATTTCCTTTACCCTGTCAAGGGCCGCCTGGTCCGAATCCTCGGCAAAGTGGGCTACCCCGCTTTTTGTGTTATGGGTCATGGCACCACCGAGTTCCTCGGCGGTAACCTCCTCGGATGTGACCGCCTTGATAACCTGTGGACCCGTGATAAACATATTGCTTGACTTCTTGACCATGATAGTGAAGTCGGTGAGGGCCGGCGAATAAACCGCCCCCCCTGCACAGGGTCCCATTATTACCGATATCTGGGGAATGACTCCTGAACTCCAGACATTTCGCTTGAATATTTCCCCGTAGCCTCCAAGGCTCCTGACCCCTTCCTGGATCCTGGCCCCTCCCGAGTCATTCAGTCCGACTAACGGCGCACCACTTCTAATGGCCAGGTCCATGATCTTGCAGACTTTGTCACCGAACGGACCGCTAAGGGATCCCCCGAATACAGTGAAATCCTGGGCAAAGAGAAAGACCGTCCTTCCGTTTATAGTGCCGTAACCGGTTACCACGCCATCGCCGGGAAACTTATTTTTCTCCATTCCAAAATCATAGCACCTGTGGACGACAAACTTATCAACCTCCTGGAAACTGCCCTTATCGAGAAGATAATCGATCCGTTCCCTTGCTGTCAGTTTCCCTTTGGCGTGTTGCTGATCGATGCGCTTTTGACCGCCGCCTAACTCGGCTTCAAGGTTTCTATTTTCCAGTTCCTTGATTTTGTCTTCCATGTCCATAAATGGACCTCCCTGCATAAAACCCTATGCAAAATAAAGATTATTTAAAAAATCAGATAAAACGTAGAATACGAGATGGCTGTCCTCGGACAGTCTTTTACTGCGACCCGCTGTAAATTCATAGGAGGCTGTCCGATAATGGCTTCATAGCGAGATCGAGCGAAAATTTTGAGGGCAAGTCGAAGATTCCGGACTTTGAGCGGGGGCGAAAAGGCCAAAACGGCAGTAGGCATAGCAATGGCCTACGTTGAGGACGTTTTGGGCATGCCTAACCCCTTCAAGGTTCTATGTTTTACACGTGCCTTGAAAAATTTTCCTTTGTATCGCGATTAAGCCATTCCCAGAGAGCATCCTCTCGCTTTGAAACAAAGGGGCTTCAAACGATAATATTAATACAACAATGTATTTTTTACTTTGGTATCACTCAAGGACGATCATAACGGCTTCCGCTTCCACGGCGTCGCCTTTATTGCATTTTACCTCTTTTACCGTGCCGGATGCTTCTGCGACTACAGGCAATTCCATTTTCATGGCCTCGAGGATAACGACCTCGTCTCCATCATTGACCGTATCGCCTACGTTCACTTTCACTTCAAGGATCTTTCCACCCATAGGGGCTATGATTTCACTCACGACAACTACCTCCTGAAATTAAATATTTTTAAAACCGAAAGTTTTGATGCAATCCCTACTTTAATAAACCGATATCGTTGCAAAATGCCCGGTTTTGTCCTGAACTGACTTCCCCTGTTCCCATTTAGACAGCCTAAAAAGCCTAATTTTAAAGACATTTCTTTAAGGCTGCCCTATAATATTTAACAAGCCCCCTTTGTCAAGAACAATATGGAAAAATCACTCAATTTGTATAAAAACACCGGGGGCTCTTCAGAGTGCATTTTTTCTTAACAGGAGCTTTTGTCTTAAACAAAAGGAAAGTACAATCAAGGAGACAGAACTCTTGACATAACCTGCTAAATTATATAAACTTATATAAATAGATTTTTAAAAAATAGAAAATTATGGTAATAAAGTATAAAATCCATTGACTAAGATAACCGATTCCTTTTAGACCATGAAAAGGCCTAATAGACTGTCAGAGAATGGCTATTTTCCGCAATCTCTGTGTCAGGCTCAGGTTTTAATTCTCAAAATACGCAACGTATTGGTGCGGTTAAAATCTTTGCCTTCCCTGTCTGCGTGCAACTCACAGGCAGGCTTGACCTTGCAAAAAAATCTCATTTTCGGACAGGCTCATAAGGAGGACAACTATGCCGATCTTTATCTGGGTTGCACAGACAAAAAAGGGTAAGACTCTCAAAGGTGAACTGGAAGCTGCCGATGAAAAAATCGCCCTTTCTCAACTGAAGCGGCGCAATCTGACGGTTACTAAAATAAAGCCAAAGCCAAAGGATGTCTTTGCCAATGTTGCGTTCATGCAACCCAAGGTCACTAAAAAAGATATCGTGATCTTCACGAGGCAGTTCTCCACCATGATTGATGCAGGCCTTCCTCTTGTCCAGGGGCTCAACATCCTTGCCGAGCAAAATGAGAACGCCACGTTCAAGAGAATTCTCAAGGCGATCACAAAGGATGTTGAAGGCGGTTCAACCCTGGGTGAGGCAATGGGAAAGCACCCAAAACAATTTGATGGTCTTTTTGTGAATCTTGTGGCGGCAGGCGAGGTTGGAGGTATCCTGGATACCATTTTGCAACGTTTGGCCGCCTATATCGAAAAGGCGGAAAAACTCAAATCCCAGATCAAGGGTGCAATGACCTATCCCATAGTGGTCGTGGCCATTGCAGTACTGGTCATCGGAGTGATCCTTGTTTTTGTTATACCTGTTTTTGAAGACATGTTCTCGAGCTTTGGCTCGGCCTTGCCCGTGCCTACACAGATCGTTGTTGCCATGAGTAATTTTCTGAAAGGCAATATACACTGGGTCATCTTGGGCATCATCGGTCTTGCGATCGCATTCAAGCAGTATAGAAAATCCAAAGGCGGAAGGAGAACTACGGACGCCATTTCCCTGAAACTGCCCGTCTTCGGAGATCTGCTCAGAAAATCGGCTGTAGCGAGATTTACAAGGACGCTCGGAACCATGATCCAGAGCGGTGTACCGATTTTGGATGCCCTGGAGATCGTGGCAAAGACCTCGGGCAATGTCATATTAGAAGAGGTGATTTTCGATGTTCGCGCCAGTATTGCCGAAGGGCAGACCATCGCCGAACCGCTTGGGGAGACCGATATATTTCCCCGTATGGTAGTGCAGATGATCTCCGTGGGCGAGGCCACGGGAGCATTGGATACCATGCTCGAAAAAATTGCTGACTTTTATGATGATGAGGTGGATACGGCGGTAGAGGCCCTCACCTCAATGTTAGAACCCCTGCTTATGGTATTCTTAGGCGGTGCCATAGGCGGACTGGTTGTAGCCATGTATCTGCCCATCTTCAAGATGGCAGCAGCGATGGGATAATCACTGTCACATGATCAGCTCTGAGCCGAAAATTATTCAGTCGGAGCTCTCCGGTCGACTACTGTCCCTCATGTTCTTGAGGGTTATTTTTGTTTCCCTCCTTTTAGGCACTTCCATATTTATACATATAAGAGAGACCCAGACATACTTCGGTCATATCCAGACGTTTCATTACCTGCTTATTGCAACTGTCTATTGTATGACATTTGTCTACGCATTAGTCTTAAAACATTCAAAAAGGCTTTTCTTGTTTGCCTATCTCCAGCTCCTTCTTGATGTTGTCTTCGTAACTGCCGTTTTATTCTCTACCGGTGGAATAGAGAGCATCTTTTCTTCCCTCTACTTCCTGTGCATTATCTACGGCAGCATTATGCTCTATCGTAAAGGTGGAATGATGGTTGCCTCCTTGAGCAGTATTCTCTATGGTCTGTCGTTAGACCTGCACTATTACGGAGTGATTAATCCCTTGGGTAGCCGGTTGAGTTATCCAGAGCAATATCAAAGTTCTTACCTGTTTTTTATAATACTCGTTAATATTGTTGCCTTCTATGTCGTGGCGTTTCTCAGCAGTTATGTGTCTGAGCAAGCGAGAAAAAGCAACGTTGAACTGAAGGCAAAACAAATCGATGTGGACAAGCTGAAGATTCTTAATGAAAGCATTGTCAACAGCATTACCGCAGGTCTGATTGCCATAGACGGGCACAACAGGATTATCCTCTACAATCCGGCCGCCGAGAAAATTTTCAAGATCGATGCCAGGGGGGCCTTTGGCGGGCAGGTCACGGATGTGCTTCCCTTTCTTAATGATTTCCTGCCGGATGGGGCAATCCCGGCCATTAAGGGGACGGGAAAGTTCCCGCTGTTTGTGGATCTTCCTTATTTGAGATCGAATGGCGAAAAGGTGCATCTTCGGCTTTCAATATCCCCTCTTCGCCTTCTTTTGGGAGACCAGGAAGGGCATATTCTCATATTTCAAGACCTGACCGAGATCAAAAAAATCGAGGAAGAGATGAAAAAGGTGGAAGGTCTGGCCATGATTGGTGAGCTCGCAGCAGGAATCGCCCACGAAATCAGAAATCCAATGGCCTCCATCAGCGGATCAATCCAAATGTTAAAAAATGGACTGGAGGAAGGTGATGTCAACAGCCGGCTTATGGAAATTGTATCGAGAGAGATCAACCGGTTAAACCATCTGATTAACGACTTCCTTCTTTTTGCCAGACCCAAGAAGGCAAGATTAGAGAAATTTGACTTGAACCAATTGATCCTTGAATCCTTAGAGCTTTTTAAGAACAGCCGGCAGCGGACCGACGATATTGAGGTCCATACGGATTTTCATGGTCCCATAACTCTTGAGTCTGATCCCGAACAGGTCAAACAGATTTTGTGGAATCTTTTTTTGAATTCCTGCGAAGCCATGCCCCGCGGTGGTTCATTGCATGTTTTGGCCTGTGTTGAACAGGACACATCACAACCGGACGCGAAAAGGGCAAGGATCTCTGTCCGTGATACGGGGAGCGGGTTTGACGAGAAGGCCCTTTCACAGCTATTTGTCCCTTTTTTTACTACAAAGGAAGGGGGTTCGGGCTTAGGTTTGGCGACAGTAAAGCGCACAGTGGAAGGCCTTCAGGGAGAAATCAGCGGGGGAAATCATCCTGAAGGAGGCGCTGAAATCGCCATATCATTTCCTGTGTCTCCCCCTAATTTTACTCCTCGGCAAGAAAATTAAGGAATGATGTCCATGTTAGACCAACATTGGTTCTCAAAAATCAACCGCCCAAGCCGCTACTTAGGGGGTGAGGTCAATTGTGTTCGCAAAGACCCCGTCCAGACTGAGGTGTCCATTGCGTTAGCCTTTCCTGATGTGTATGAGGTGGGTATGTCCCACTTGGGTTTGAAGATACTTTATCACATCCTTAACGGTCAGCCCTGGCTGGCCGCGGAAAGGGTCTTTGCGCCCTGGGTCGATCTTGAAAGTGAATTGAGAAGTCGAAAGATTCCTCTTGCCAGTTTAGAATCCCATAAACCCTTATCAAACTTCGACATCGTAGGTTTCAGCCTTCAGCATGAGCTTTGCTATACCAATGTCTTGAATATGCTTGGCCTTTCCGGAATCCCCGTGCTTGCCTCGGAAAGAGATGATGCAACTCCCCTTATCATTGCCGGGGGCCCGGCGTGTTTTAATCCGGAACCAGTGGCCGATTTTTTTGATGTTATGGTGGTCGGGGATGGCGAGGCCGCGGCCCTTGAAATATGCAGGACGGTCCGTGAAGCGAACAAACGGAAAACAAAGAGTAAAAAAGAGCTGCTTTCACAATTATACCATATCAAGGGAGTATATGTTCCATCCTATTTTTCCGTTCATTACAACCTTGACGGGACTGTCCATAAGGTTGAACCCTTAAGGCGGGATTACCAGTGCGTGGAAAAGGCGATCCTTCCCGACATTGATGATTTTCCCTATCCGGACCGGCAGTTGGTCCCTTTTGCCGAGGTGGTTCATGACCGTTTGGCCGTAGAGATTGCCCGCGGGTGCACACGCGGCTGCCGGTTTTGCCAGGCAGGCATGATATACCGTCCGGTACGAGAACGAAGCCCTGAATCCATCCTCAGAAAAGTCGAAAGCGGCTTAAATCTCACAGGCTACGAGGAACTTTCCCTGCTGTCCTTGAGTACCGGAGATTATAGCTGTATTGAATCTCTCCTGAAGGTCTTAATGGATACCCAATCTAAGGAAAAGGTTGCCGTAAGCCTTCCATCCTTGAGGATGGACAGCTTGAGCCCTATATTGATCGAACAGGTGAAGAGGGTCAGAAAAACAGGGTTCACGTTGGCACCGGAAGCAGGCAACGACCGGATGAGAAGGATTATTAACAAAGGGCTCACACAAGAAGAAATTTTGGAAACGGCAAGGTCTATTTACGGGGCGGGGTGGAATTTAATAAAGCTTTACTTTATGATAGGGCTTCCCTTAGAGGAGGAGAGAGATCTTGAGGATATCGTGGGCCTTTCCAGAAAGATTATGCGCTTTGCCGGAAAGAATGGAAGGCGTGCCAAGCTGAACGTCAGTATTTCCACTTTTGTGACCAAATCTCATACCCCGTTTATGTGGGAGCCCCAAATCCCTTTAGAGGAAAGTCACAGGAGAATAAACCTGATACGGGAAGCGCTCAAGTCAGGTAATGTTCGGGTCAAATGGAATCAGCCGGAGTTAAGCTGGTTGGAGGGTGTTTTTTCAAGGGGTGACAGGAGGCTTTCAAGGGTTCTTATGGAGGCACGCAGGCTGGGTGCAGAGTATGATGCGTGGACTGAGCATTTCCGAATGGGGACCTGGGAAGAGGCATTCAGGTGTGCGGGATTGGATCCGGGCTTTTATCTTTACCGTAAAAGGTCCTTTGACGAGATCCTGCCCTGGGACCACATACATTCCGGGGTCACCAAAGACTATTTCAAGAGAGAGAGGCAAAGGGCTCAGACTGAAAAGACGACCCCTGATTGCAGGGAAAAATGTCTGGAATGCGGGGTGTGCGATCACAAAACCGTGGATCCGGTCCTTTTCAGGGACGGGGATTTACCGCATGACCCTGAAAATCTATCCCTGAAAACCGCTCCCGAGCGATCAAGCAAGCACTATATCACCTTTACGAAAACAGGTCATGCCAGGTATCTTGGTCACTTAGAACTTGTCCGGACCTTTATCAGGGCCTTCAGGAGGGCCGGATTGAATCTTGTTTATTCTAAGGGTTTTCATCCCATGCCGAAGATATCATTTGCCTGTGCTTTACCCGTGGGCACTGAGAGTATGCAAGAAACCGCGGATATAGAGATTGTAGGAACACCCGGGATTTCTTTTAGGGAGAGTCTTAACCTGCAACTCCCTTCCGGTATTACCGTGACATCGGTCGAAGAAGTGCCTTTTGACAAGAAAAAGGAGAGATTAAAGGAGAGCCATTTCCTTGTCAGCGTAAGAAATGGTGTCAAATTGCAGGATGATTGTTTGGAGACGTTTCTCAAATCAGAGTATTTTCCTGTTGTAAAAATCAACAAAAAAGGGGAACATGAAATTAATATAAGATCGCTGGTAAAATCCATGAGCCTTGTATCACCAAACAGGATACGACTGATTATTCAACACACATCCGGGCCTCAAGCAAAACCGGCTGAAATCGTCAGAGGTGTTTTTTCCTTAGATGACGTCAGTTTAAGTGGAATGGAGATACTAAAAACCAATCAGGTGCTTGGTTGATTTAGTCCAGCATAGAAACCGTTGCCCTTAGGGCAAGGTCAGAGTCGTTTGGCTCTGCCTGAAGAATCGCTGCAAGGGTTTGAAGTGAACTAAAGTTAAGGAATTCTGTCTATTATATAAAAACAGCGGAGCGAAGCGACACCATAATTTTAGGCATTTTAGATCACTTTAGACACTTTTAACTTGTACGGCTTTAAGTAAAACAGCCCCTTTCAGGGGCAAACCAAAGCCTGGTCCTTTGGGCCAGGATTATTTACTTTAATCAAGGGAATAGAACATCCCATGTCCAATGAACTCATTATCAATGCCAGGTCTCACGAAACCAGAGTCGCGCTTGTTGAAAACGGCATTGTTGTGGAGCTTCATATTGAGAGAAAAATCGGACAGGAATTGATGGGAAATATTTATCGGGGAAGGGTGGTAAGGGTTCTTCCGGGCATGCAGGCCGCATTTGTGGATGTTGGAATTGCAAGAACGGCTTTTCTTTTCGTATCCGATGTACACAATGATTTTTCAAGCTTTGAGCAGATGATGCTCGGAAATCAGACGGCCATTCATGACCCGGATTTTACTGTTTCCGGGGAATCACAATCCGATCAACTCCGAAACATCTCTTTTCAAATAGACGACCTACTCCATGAGGGTCAGGACATCATGGTCCAGGTGGCCAGGGAACCCATCGGCAACAAAGGGGCCCGGGTTACCTCTAACATTTCCTTTCCCGGAAGAAATCTTGTCCTGATGCCCACTGTCAACCATATTGGGGTTTCCCGCAAGATAGAGGATAAAGAGGAAAAGGAGAGGCTGAAACAGATCATACTGGAAATAAGACCGGGTGATCTCGGGTTTATTGCTCGAACGGTCAGCGAGGGTGCCTCAAAAGAGAAGTTGAAATCTGAAATGGACTTTTTGCTAAAGCTCTGGTACGACATCCAGGCAAAAATGGAAAAGGGATCAACCCCCGGGCTTTTATATAAGGAGCTGTCTATCCCCTTGAGGGCTGTTCGTGATCTGTTTACCAGGGAAGTAGATCGGCTGGTTATCGACTCGATTGAAGACTATGAAAAAATTATGGGCTTCATCGGGACGTTTGCCCCAAGATTGAAACATTCCGTGGAACTATATGAGGGGCTTGAGCCCATTTTTGACGATTTTGGGATTGAAATGGAAATTTCCCGTGCCTTGGGAAACAAGATATGGTTGAAATCGGGGGGCTACATTGTAATTGAAATGGCTGAGGCCCTTACACCCATAGATGTTAATACCGGGAGCTATGTGGGCAAGAGAAATCTGGAAGAGACTATTTTGAAAACAAACCTGGAGGCGGCCAAAGAGATCGCCTACCAGTTGCGATTCAGAAATATAGGTGGTCTTGTTGTGATCGACTTCATTGACATGGAAAGGAAAGCCAACCGGGAACGTGTTTTTTTAGCGCTCAAGGAGGCCTTCAGCAAAGATAGGGCCAAAACCAACATCCTTCCCATGTCGGACCTGGGTCTTATTGAGATGACGCGAAAGAGGACGCGTGCAAACCTGAACAGCCTGTTGACAGAACCCTGTTCTTACTGTGATGGAAGTGGCCTCCTTAAATCCAGACAGACCATATGTTATGAGTTATTCAGGGACCTGGAAAGAGAGTGCGCTACCTCTGGAGAAGGGGGACAGGTCTTTGTGATTGTGAACCCGGAAATTGACAGTTTTTTAAGGGAAGAAGAGCAGGAATCGGTAATAGAACTGGAAAAAAGGGCAGGGAAACGAATTATAATTACTGCAAAAAAAAATTTTCACCTTGAACAATATGAGATAAACGTCTAAAATAAAGGATAAACCCTAATTTTATAAACCGACACCTTTAAGAACCGATTGTGCTCGAAGCAAAGTACTTCCTGCCAGATTTGGACTGAGCTCAGCCACATTCGACTTACTCTGGCATATCTTTCCGCGGTGTAGGTCCGCAAAGTTAGGGTCAAATGTCAAAAAACCGGTTTGAGGGTATTATGAAACCACCTTTAATCAATGCTTCAGGCTTGACGGACGTGGGTCTCAAGAGAGAGGGAAACGAGGACTCTTTCTCCACGGATGATAGACTGCAGCTCTATATTGTGGCGGACGGAATGGGGGGGCACTTGGCCGGGGAAGTTGCCAGCCGGATGGCCGTGGATCTAATCAACAAGAGCTTTCAAGAGTGGACGGCCGAAAATACCGCGGAAGAGGAACTGTTTGGATATCCCGACCCCTCACTTTCCAGGACCGGTAACTATGTAAAGGGAAGCATTCAGTTGGCCAATAAGGTCATCCATGAAATGGCGACCCAGTACGAGCAATACCACGGTATGGGGACTACCGTGGCTGTTCTGGCGGTTGAGCCCGGACTTATTATCTCTGCCAATGCAGGGGACAGTCCTATTTTTATGGTAAGGAATGGTGTGATCGAAAAAATATCCAAAGACCACACCATTGTTGCCGAACAGGTTGAAATGGGAGTAATGACACCCGAAGAGGCCGAGGCCTCTCCCATGAAACATATGTTGACCAGGAATTTGGGCTCGGCCGAAGAAGTGGAGCCGGACATCTTTGAGATTGAACCGGCCAATAACGACCGTTTTGTTTTGGCCAGTGACGGTCTGACAGATCTGGTAACGGAAGAAGAGATACTGCGGATGGTGGAAACACAGGATGACCCTGAAACCCTTTGCCGGGATTTTGTGGATATCGCTTTGAGCAGGGGCGGGCACGATAATACGACGGTCGTTTCAGTGTATGTTGAAGGAGTTCAAAAACAAAACACAGGGCCGTTAAAGGGGATTGGGACAATAATGGCGGATATCTTAACACTGATTCAGAAAATAACTAAAAAATTTAGACCTTAACATGGATGGACTCGTAAAAAGTCCATCTACAGGGCGAGGGCGGGTAAGCCCCGGCCTGGGGTGGGGGTGGAACCATTTGAATTCACTTCAAATGGCGGGGGAGGGGAAGCCCTCCTCCGCTGAGTAAAAAGGCGCAGAGCGACTTTTTACGAGGTTATCAACATTGATGTCTATGCAACGTTTGGTAAAGACCCATTTTGACAGATCGACTTCTTTCCGGATGGAGGCATGCCAAAACAGTTAAATTTTCTTCATTAAGCGGGTTTTTAAGCTGTTAATTATTGAGATATTACAAATTTATCTTGCAATTTTATATATAATGGTCTAATATATATCTAATTATGCGTAAAATTTAGGGGGATACATCATGGCCAGACTTATTCTGACGTTTAATAAGCAGGTAATTAAAGAATTCCCTTTTGCAAAAGACGGCATGACCATTGGCCGGAAGCCTGAAAATTATATCCAAATCGACAATCTGGCTGTGTCAAGTTTTCATGCACGAATTGATAAGACCGGCTCGGACTTCATTTTAACAGACCTCCAAAGCACAAACGGAACATTCATAAAAGACAAAAAGATAGTAACCCACAAGCTGAAACATGGGGATAACGTCGTCATAGGGAAACATGTCCTTCTCTTTTTGGCATCTGAGAAAGGTGCGGTGGAGAAAGCGGTCGAAAGCGAGCCTATGGACATGGACAAGACCATGATGCTGGATACTGCAAAACAGCGCGAAATGTTAGCCAAGGCTCAGGCAACTGTCGGCGCAAAGCCAGCTGCGGCAGAGAAAATCGGCGTACTGAGCTTTTTGGAAGGGGCCATGGAAGGCGAAATAGAATTGGTTAAAAAGCTCACCAGGGTTGGCAAATCGGAAAATTCAGAGGTTAGACTGTCCGGTCTGATGATGGGGGCCACGGCGGCCACCATCAGCAAGCGTCCTTCGGGTTACACTATCAGCTTTGCCGGTGGTATGACAAAAGTGAAGGTCAACGGGCAGGTTGTAAAGGAAAGTGTGCCATTAAAGGACTTCGATACCATAGAGATCGGTTCTCACAAATGCCAATTTTACATGAAAGACGCTAAATAGTAGCCTCAATCCTTCTTGTGTTTTCTTTTTATCGCGATCAATCCTTCTTCAACCTGTTTTTTTGTGAAGGTTTTCTGGCACTTGGTGCATTGATATACTTCTTCTATGAACCGGTCATAGATGAGATCGTCGGAAAAGTTAACACCGTGAAATCGAAGTGAAAAACTGTAAACGAGCTTAAAGTCTCTATTTTCACATTCGTCACATAAAAAATATTCCTGGATATCATCCATCCGTGCTTCCTCCCCCGAAGAGCATATGTTTTTTTTAAATCAAAAGAATTCCTCGATGCTCTGCATCGGGGTTAAATGAAAATTCCTTTTGATACCTCGCAGCTCTGCTGCGGGGTAGTTCATTGTCCTATCTTCCCCCGCATAGCGGGATCTTCGACAAACGTGAATTTTTTACCTTGTTCTAATGTTTTTTACAATCTTTTTTTGTAATTTATTCGCCTTCACCAGAATATCCGGTAGCTTGATGCAGGTGTGACCAACCTCCTGGGCTGCGGCCCGAAAGAGATGGTGAGGCGAGCCGGGCCGAAGCGTTTTAGTCCAGCATAGAAACCCTTGCTCTTAGGGAAAGGTCAGAGTCGTTTGGCTCTGCCTTTGAGCTTTGTGCCTAAA
>JAIOSR010000161.1 GCA_021107495.1 Desulfobacterales bacterium
AAGTTAAACCAAAATGCTTCTTGAAGAGCTCTTCGGATAATCGCACCCCTTGTTCTGTCAGAGTCACCGACTTTGCCTTGGTTTTGGGATTTCCAATATAACCTTTGTCATGCAGGCGGTCCATTGCATCCCAATCCATACCTTTCCACGCCCTTGTTCCCTGATCATGAGTCGTCAGGTACAGTAGTGCAAGAACCATTTCATCAACCCTGTCTTTGTCGTATTCCATTGTTCAGTCCCTCAACCTGTTTTCGTGTCCGCATTTCATTTCACACACAACCTATTTTGTGACAGGCGGCCAATTCTGATCCGTAAGTTCGAGCAAAGCGGACTATTAAAAACTATTACAACTATATTCTTTCCAATATTCCCGCCTTCAGATCTTCCAGAAGCTGCAGCGCTTCCTCGAAATCCCTACCTTCGGAGTGCTTATCCATCATATTCTCAACAAGTCTATATTGACTCTGTTCTCCGGTCTCCTTGTCTAATATTTTAGCAACAGCCTCCTTAGAATCCGGGCTCAAGATCTTAGCGATATCCCTGCCGAGCAGTCTCGATCCCGCTGGCACATAATCAAAATCTTCTCCTACCAGATCTGCCTCCTCGTTCCACAAACGTTCCTGGTTTCCTGCGTCCAGGTATGTGCGCATCAGCAATAACAGGTCATGCGCATCTTTGCCGCTTCGAAGTTTGTTGTCATTCCATGAAATTATTTTGAGAAGCGCCAATCCGGGTAACGACACAAACTTTATGTCAAGAACAGGTTCGGTCCGCATTCTCACATTAATTGAATTGTTGTACGCCTCCTCAAATCCAAGCGTACTCATCGTCGTGT
Organism: Desulfobacterales bacterium; assembly: GCA_021107495.1. Lineage (GTDB taxonomy): Bacteria > Desulfobacterota > DSM-4660 > Desulfatiglandales > Desulfatiglandaceae > JAIOSR01. The sequence continues at coordinate 836 of JAIOSR010000161.1, forward strand.
CGTGTTCTGGCGGCCAGGAAAAACAGTGATCCGGTTCTGCAATTGCACCGAACGGAATGATATCAATAGGATACGATTTTCCACACTCAAGCCTTTGAGCCTGTTTTCTGTCGCGCCTGAATTTTCCGGTCGCAATGAGGCCTGCTCTTAATCGTTCATAGCTATCCCAACTGGACACCTGTACTGCCAAATCAATATCCTGAGTGGCTCGCCCGGTCTGGATACCATAACCTTTTAATAAGATTATGTCTCGGGCCATCGCTCCGACCACAAAGAAGTGAACGGTTAAAGATTCAGCCACCTCAGCGATCGTCTCAAAAAGCTCTACTGTAAAGCGATCAATTATCCGGGATAAATCGAGTAAGCTCTTGTTCATAGATGATCTCGGCAGTTTCTATATTTCTTGTGTCGCCGGTTGCCAGCAGGTCTGCGTAGATGAGGATAGGGTGTACTAAATTATCATGAAAGGGAACATCACCTTGCAACCTGTGCTCAAAATTCCAGAAAACCTTCAGGATCTCAACGTTTCCCTTGGGGTTGCTCTTAAGACCATGGGCGAGCGCTAATTTTGCGGGTGTTTCCCTCACGTAAATCGTTGCTATCTCAGGCTTTAAATATTTGGTGAGAAACGCTGCCGCAATTTCTCCCCCCCAGAAGGCCCCAAATTGAGTTAGCTCTTTATCCTTCCACCAATCGGTATCAGTGGTCACATAATTTCCCAGAAATCTTTTGGGCCTTAACTGCTCCGGATATGTTGCCACCCATCGGTCAAACAGATTCCTTTTTTTAACTAACCGCCGGCCACGTTTTCCCATATCGATTAAATAACCCATTTGTTTTAGGTCTTGTACGACCCAACCAACGGTTCCCAATGCGGCATTCGCCATATCGGCAATTTTGCGAAATGGCTCAGCCTCCAGACCTGGATTGCATAACAGGGCAAAAACGACCTGTAGCCCCTTTGGCTGAAATGCACGGGTTGGGCGTTCGGTAAGGTGCATAACAGCAGGTCTGTTTCCCTTGATGAATATAAACAATGGGGGGTCGTTGATATAAGCGTTACCGGCCGCATCTATGAATTGAATGCCCATTTCCCTCATCCGATCAGCCATTTTGGGTGTTGCATAACCCATAACCAGAAGCACTTTTTGGGGAAGTTTCCGTAATCGCTGGAAATTTACACCGAGGGCGGGAAATGTAACTCTTTTTTGTACCTCTACGGGAAATTTCCATTCCATTTCATATAGTCGGATTTGCAATATAGCTTCGAAATCATAATTGCCATGCTGAATCTGAACATCCAAGTTGGCTGCTTTCCGGAGTCCTTCCACGGCCTTTTGCAGGATTTCTCGCTCTGTGTCTTTAGCCTTCATCGCATTAAACACCCTCTTATGTTCATTATTGCTGTTTGTTCATTTTCAATGAACATATCAATGCAATAGACAAATGTCAATAAGTATTTAAAAAAATAGCAATTTATGAATTATGTACACTAATTAAGATTGTTCACTATTTGTGTACTAATAAAAATAATGTACAACTTGGAAACAGAGACCCCTTAGAGATAGGGGGCAGAGGGCAGAGGGCCCGCCTTCGCCAACGGCTACGGCGCGACAAGCAGAGGGCAGAGGGCGGAGGGCGGAATCGGAGAGTGGGTGAAACGGGATAAAGCTGAAACGGGGAAGGGGTGAAGCGGGGACTGCGAAATCAAAGCCGAATGGGAGAAAGGGGGAATCGGGGAAACGGACAGAGGACGGACGGCAGAAGGCGGAGAAGCAAGGCTGAAGGGGGGAAAGGGAGAAACGGGGAAGGGGTGAAACGGGATAAAGCTGAAACGGGGAAGGGGTGAAGCGGGGAAAGTAACCAGATGACGGATGGCAGAGGGCAGACGACAGAAGGCGGAGGGCAGAATCGGAGAAAGTAAGGGCAGAAAACGCGAAACGTAAAGGGGTCAGATCTGCTCTTGACTGTTATTCTGTGATATATAATTGGATCTTATGAGCAGGCCAATGTAGGTTACAGAAAAGCCGCCAACATGTTTTTCCCTTCCTCCGGCGGTGATGAAATCCAGTATACAATTGCCTCGCGGCGGAAAATGTAGTGCACCTGGCCCATGCCCATAAACCGGTATACCGTGATGCCATCGATGATCAGGGTTTCCGGATGGTGGAACGGCGAACGGGGATTTTCAGTCATTTTGGCCACCATGCTCTCCGTCTGCTCCCGGGCGAGGGTGATGTTTTTGCTTCGGGAGATCCAGACCATGGCCGGCTGACCCTGGGCGGACCGGTAGTTGCCGATTACCCCGGCTTCCACGGTGATCTCTTTGCCATGCAGACTGTTGATCTTTTCAAGCGCCTGGCTATCGGTGAACAGCTTGACCCGTTGCAGTTTGCTGATTGCCTTTGGCAGGAGAGTGCTGAGGTCCTGCTGTTTCGAGGGTTGGGGCCCGCAGGTTGAAAGTATGATAATGATGAAAAAGGGGTAGAAAATTCTCATTTTTGCTTGACTCCAACCTCC